>JAAKFP010000058.1 GCA_011065005.1 Chlamydiota bacterium
GCACTATTGTGCAACTGTTCAAGCAAGGGCTGTTTCGCACTATAGGGCACACAAGCAACACGTCGATACAGGGTATGTAACCGTTGAACAAATTCATGCCGTCCTGGGCCATCAGGATCGATATCGTCTACCTTTTGACCAAGCACTCTAGCACCCATCTCGTTAAAGGAGTCGATCGTTTCTTGAGATTGTGTTCCGAAGTTCAACTGTGTAAACAAAACCTCACAAATGTCCTGAACATAGGGATTCTCACCCTCGTCCCCTAAAGCTTGCCGCAGTCTTGACAGGAATCTATCATTATACGTTCTGCGCACCTTTGCAAGGTGCTCCTGATTGAAGCGCTCCTCATCCGCTAATTCGATAGAAACACTATTCAATAGCTCATCATAAAGCTCTTTAATAATATCCTGAGGTTTTTTGTTTGGGACCTTCATCCAACTTCCATCTAACGATTCATCCAACCTTTCCTCGAGAACATCTGAAAACTTTCTTTCAAAAGCTTTACGCAACTCTAAAATTTGAGATTCGTACTTTTTAACCCTCCACATCACTTCTTTGGGATCACTAGACTCGACAAAAACCCCACGCAACCTGTCGAAGTATGAAGGACCTTCAACCTTACTCTCAGGCATCTCAGATAACAGGCCATTGATCTTTTCAAGAATCAATTTGCTGCCTGGAAGTTTTTCCAGTTCCACAGCAGCATGGGCAAGAGAAGGTCTAAGAACGTCTACAATACCTGTAACTTCCTTTTCATCTACATCAATCTGAGAAACGATTCGAAGGTATTCGCGGCAAGTTGCTGTAATCTCATCAATGGTTTGATCAACACCTTCAAGATCCGTTACATCGATAGCGATTCTCTCCAACGTTTCCTTCGCCTCCAGCATTTTCTCCTTCATGCGAGGATACTTGACATCGGGCTGCTGCTGTATGACTTCAGGATCAATCTGCTTAGCAAGGAAATCCATGATGCCCTTAGGTGTTAGCCAGCTTAGGCGCAACCCTTCCATTGCAATTATCGAGCGCCTACCTCCAGGGGAAGTAAATTTGTCTAACTGATCATTCACAAAGACCTCTGCGATGGTCAGCCGTCCTGGAACACACTGTTTTATTCCTTCTTCACTACTATCAACTACTTCTAAGCTGTACTTTGTCCTGCTTTGAAAATCGTTGAAATTACTTGACCTTGATTCCTCTGAAACAGGAATGACAAAATCACTCGAAGTTGTGCTCGGGTGCAATCCCATTCTTCCTACTTTAAGACCATATTGATCAGTCACATCATGCAATTGCCCACATCCATCAGCTAAATAGGCCTGATTCATCAGCACCATCAATTCCAAAAGTTTTATTCGCACGAGAGGCTCAACATCTTTGGGATCACAACCCGATTTTTCTACAATCTCTTCCAAAGTCTTTTTCTCAATTCTCGAGTTGAGAGACAAATTCATCAGTGCCGAGACGATTCTTGGGTTGTGATTATTTGCTTTTATCTCAGGATCTAATAGCTTTTGGAGCACTGCTTCTGGTAGGCCAGACTTCTCAATTTCCTCATCACCGCTGAATTGTTCACACAGCTTCCGTAAATACTTTGAGTTTTTATTCGCACGAATAATTTCTTGTATTTTGTCTGGGTTCGCAAGCAGATATTTCGTGTAAGCTTCATTCATTACTTTGACAAATGCTGCAGGATCATCCTTATTCTTCTCTCCTCGTAGACCAAGAGGAATCTCTATATCACCAAAACGAAATGTATTTAAGGTTCGATTGATGCTGTCATTCACAAAAAGACTTGCAGCTTCCCGTATATTGGCTTCAAGGTGCTCACTTTCCGATTTATCCTCTCGCTTCTTGAGAATATTGTACAATATAAAATCTAAGGCAGGAGTATTCTCATCCAACTCGCCGACTGGCACTGCAACAGAAGGTGTATGCCTCCCTTGAAGCTCTAACAGTTGAAAACAGCTGGAACTCTCCGGCATAGGAAGGTCGAATACGCTCTCTCCGCACATAATGATTTGAATAAGTCTAGCCACAGCAATTCGTTGTTCTTCATTGTATATCAGTGAGGTCAAACCCGGGAATTGGTTCTGAGCCATTTCAATAGCGGTCTTTAGCTGGTACAAGGTTGAATAAATCATTCCTGTCTCTTGATCGACAACCGGCAGCTTCTCTGCTCGAATAAATTTTCTGCGGAAATCACGATATAGCTTCATAGCTTTAGGAACCACTTGCCGCACGTCTCCCATGAATCTCTCATGAGCTTCTTGAAGGTATTCCTGATCCCCTCGTCCCTTTCTCTTTTCCAGTTCTATCGTGATCTTATTAGCAATATCCCCTCTTTCCTCAGCAGTTAAAGCATCAAGATGTATATGCACTTCTTTGGGTTTCGCCTCTTCTTCTTTACCTTCAGAGCCCCGAACTTCTTCTGCCGGTTCAATCTCTTCTACTGTTCTTCTCTCCACCTCGACAACAGGAGCGACTTCCTTTTTCTCCGGTTCTCTATCAATGATTGCAACCTCTATGGGATAGAGAAGCCTCCTTGTTGCTTCAGAATGAAGACCTACATAGCCGTCATCAGGAGACACAAAACGAGAAGGCCTACGAACTTTGTTTTCTTCCTCTTCTTTTGGCTTCTCTTCAACCTTTTCAGGGGTGCTTCCGCCCTCAACTGAACGCGTACCTACAAAACTTCCACCTTCAGGGTGAACCACACGATGAACATCACGAGCAACACTCTCCCCATCATCATTATCACCGCTACCTTTATCTGATCCCCCCTTAGGATCTATCTTTTTGAAACTATATTTTTCCACCATTGCTCTGAAAGTGGCAAAACCGCCAAAGCCTAGAAACGGGAGGGATATGAGGGTAGCGCCGATCGTGGCGAGAATCGTTAACGCCTTTTGACCGCCTGACAATCGGGCAAAGTCTTTGCAGGAGTTAAACTCCTTGGAAAATGGGCAAAAATAACTAAAAATTTTCATACGAACCTAAATTCTGTTGTACAGCATACCATTTTTTGTATATGTTGCATATAACTGATTTTTACATAATTATAGCAGAACTATATTAAGATTTAATTAAGTTTCTGCATAAATAGCGTTGTTGCGGCTTTGTTGCATCATTCACTACAGATTAGGATCACTATATCTCTTATCTGTGTGCATCTGTGGTGAACTAAATAACATCGCCCTTTATTATATCAAAATCCAGGAATTACCAAAAGCATAAAAACGATTAAATTTATTATTATGTTGCAAATTAACCAATAACGTATTAATATCATGTTATTTAAAGTAAATAAACACGTTAGAGTAGGATCTGAAATGGTTAGCGATACGACCACAACCTGTGGATGTGGATTTTCCGAGTGCTTCCAGAACACCTGGAACAAACTACAGACCAGTGTAACTCAACTCCTTGCAAATAAAAATGTAGCTTACCCTCAAACACACACCCTAAAAAAATCTCTAAATAAAACCACTGTCTTGTTACAGGATATTCGACACTTGGAAGAATCCGGCTACAATGATGACGACATTCTTCAACTAGCGAAAAAAATCAACGGGGTTGCCGGAAATCTTATCATGGAATCCCTTGAGGTTTTAAAATCCCCAGAAGGGCAAGAAACCCTTTTTGCAACATCCCAGCTAGCCTCAGCCCTAAAGTCCTTAAAGCCATTACGACGACAAACTTGGCAGAAATTGTCCCAAGATGTTCAGGAATTATTTGATGCCATCACCCCTTACACATCACCACCGACTAGAAATGAAGACAAACGCCTCACCTGTTGTTCGGCAACTGACCTACCCCGAGGTTCCTTTTATCTGAGTTTTGCCGACGCCAGTCTTTTCCGTGCACAATATTATTCAAAAAAAAATGTGGCTGGCGAAATACATTTTACGCTCCCCGATCATCGAGGGGTCGTCCTTTGCGGCACGGGAAAATTCCCTCATATTGACCAGATAGAAAAGTATGCCTTGCAAGAGCACTCTAAAATTCAAGACATCTTCGATGTCGAATCTTTAAACTCTCAAATTACCAAATTTAAAAAATACCCTGATATTAGTCGTGAGACAACACCTCAATGGCAACACCAAAGTGCTCTACTGCAAGCGGAATACCTAAATAGGATTCTCCAGTCGCTAGGGGTTCCTGTGGATCGTCCACTCTCCATAGCTGAAAAAGGAGAATGGTCAATTTTTCCAAGTGGAGGAATTTACACTGTTTTTAGTCAAACTCTCATCGAAACGGATCAAGAAAAATTGAAAAGAATGGCGGGTGCCATCCGTACATTTTTTGATCTTGAAAAAATGTATGGACTCGTCCTTATGCATGATGCAACTCACGTAAGAACTCCTTCTGCCAAAGATCCGTTTTTGCTTCGCGATAGTGATCATGTTTTTACTTCCAAGCTCCCTTCCAAGTTAGCATTCATTGAAGGTTCAATAGAAAAACGACATGATGAATTAAAAAAGTATTTAGAAAGAATCTACCCTAAAGCTTTCGCTTCGGAGATTTTTCGTCATTCAACAGATAAGAGCAATGAAGAGGAGAAGATCGTCAATTTTCTTTCCCTGTTGGTTAAAAAAGGATTCCTCAGCTTCGAAAGTTTATTAACAGGGTCGGAAGAAGCTTTGGAAGTACTCTACGCTATAATGCATCCCCCCTACCTGTACAAGAATTCCGAAGAGATTCCTTGGGATAAACTTACAAGTCTCGATAACCTCTTGGTCTATCTGCATCTTAAGCAATATGCCAGCCAAAACAAAGAAAAGAGAAAAACAACACCAGAAAAAAATATCTATCAAGATGCACATCCCATTGAGAATATTCCTCGCTTAGGTCAAACCACCCCAGCAGACAAATCCTTGGAAACGATATCACGCGAACAGCTCAAAAAGCTAATGATCACGCGCCTACACGATGAATTTCTCAAGAACCCTAAAAAGCCTCTTCAAGAAATTCTTCAAGATCTTATCGACAAACAATGCGAGAAGCTATCAGAAAAAGCAAGGGAGGACTCTTTCAAGCTTTTCTTGGGACCCTTTATTGAGGAACTGAACCAGATGATTTTTCCTGAAATAACGACAGGGAATATTATCGATAGGATCACACTCCTCCGAACAGCGAACATCATTGCAGAAGATGACAACCCAAAAAAAGAGCTTGTCACCAAAATGCTCTACGAAGTACTTCATCCGCATATGAAAGAACATGAAAAAAAGAGGGTCGCCGGAGAGGTTCTTCAACGTGTCCTAAACTACCGAGAGCATCTCTAATATCATTCATTTTCAACGTATTAGAAAATTTTTTATTTGCTTCTTGCCATGAAAAATCGATCGTTCTAGTGTAAGAATTAAATGGGGTACTTTGTTTTTCTCTACACGACACAAGAACGGTTGATTCTTAATACCCTGTAACGTTAAAATCTAAGAAAACATACACTTTTAGGGACATAATGACAAAAAAAGAATTCAACGAAACCTCCATTGAAATTGAGCTAGAAAACGCAATGCTAGACTCTTTAGATAACCCTCCAAAAGATCTAAAGAATAAACCTATCTTACCCTCAACACTAGAGATTTTCCCCCTTTTACGTAGGCCATTTTTCCCGGGGATGGCAGCACCTCTTATGATTGAACCCGGTCTCTACTACGAAGTATTAAAACGATTGGCTAAGACAGAGCATAAATGTGTAGGCCTCCTGTTGGCGAAGAAGGAGGAAAGCAACATCTATAAGCTTAAGATTAATGATCTTCACAAAATAGGAGTTCTCGCCAAAATCTTACGCATCATTCCCATGGAAAAAGGGGGTGCACAGGTCATCCTTAACATGGAAAAACGCATAAAGGTCAAAAAAGCAGGAAGATCTACAAAAAAACTTCAAGCGACAGTCACCTACCACGATGACAAGCCTTCCCATTCTGAAAATCTAAAGGCGTATACGATCAGTATTATCTCTACCATCAAGGAACTGCTAAAGCTGAACCCCCTCTTTAAGGAAGAATTGCAGATCTTTTTAAGCCATTCCGATTTCACGGAACCAGGCAAGATCGCCGATTTCGCTGTGGCGCTGACAACAGCTACTCGCAAGGAATTACAAGATGTTCTGGAAACCTTCAATGTTGAGAAGCGAATTGAAAAAGCCTTGGTTCTTCTAAAAAAAGAGCTAGACCTCAGCAGATTACAACAAAACATCAACCAAAAAATTGAAACTACCCTCTCAAAGGGACAAAAGGACTTTTTCCTGCGAGAGCAGCTAAAAACCATCAAAAAAGAACTCGGCATTGAGAAAGATGATAAATCGATCGACATCGAGAAGTTTGAAGCCCGACTCAAAGAGCGAAAAGTTCCCCCAGACGTCAGAACAGTCATCAGTGAAGAGATGGAAAAGCTAAACGCTCTGGAACCACTTTCCGCAGAATATTCCGTTGCTAGGGGCTATCTCGATTGGCTGACAATTGTACCGTGGGGGATGTATAGCGAAGAGTGCCACGACCTTGAACGTGCAGAGAAAGTATTGCAAGAAGACCATTACGGTCTTGAAGATATCAAACAGAGAATCCTCGAGTTTATCAGCGTCGGAAAACTTGCAGGTAGCGTTGGCGGTAGCATTATCTGTATCGTCGGCCCTCCAGGTGTCGGAAAAACAAGCGTCGGCAAAAGTATTGCCCGAGCTTTAAATCGCAAGTTCTACCGTTTTTCCGTTGGCGGCATCCGCGACGAAGCCGAAATCAAGGGACACCGACGTACCTACATCGGGGCGATGCCCGGCAAGATGATCCAAGCTCTGAAATACTGCAAAACGATGAATCCGGTCATCATGTTGGATGAGGTCGACAAAATTGGCAGCAGTTACCATGGCGACCCCGCATCTGCACTTCTAGAAGTTTTGGATCCAGAACAAAACCGTGAATTTTTAGATCACTACCTTGATGTGAGATGTGATCTTTCCGATATCCTGTTTATCGTCACCGCCAATGTCATGGACACCATTCCTGAACCTCTGAAGGATAGAATGGATATCATGCGTCTTTCAGGATATATCATGGAAGAGAAGGTAGAAATTGCTAAAAAATACCTCATCCCTCGCAACCGGAAACTCGTCGGATTAAAAGCTAAAGATGTCATTTTTACGAAAGATTGCCTGCGCACGATCATCAATGGATACGCAAGGGAAGCGGGAGTCCGAGGGCTTGAAAATCAAATCAAAAAGATCCTGCGTAAGCTTGCTCTCCAGATTGTTCGTGAACGTGCAGCTCTAGAAAAGAAGAAAAAGAGAAAAACTAAAAAGACAGAAGCTCCTGACCTTAAACACAAAATTACCCCTGACAACCTCGAAAAATATTTGGGTAAGCCTATCTTTACAAGTGATCGTTTCTATAAACAAACACCTGTAGGCGTCTGTACAGGGCTTGCCTGGACAGCACTGGGCGGCGCAACGCTTTACATCGAAACGATAAAAGTCTCTGGAGAGAAAACAGCGATGAAACTCACAGGCCAAGCGGGTCACGTGATGAAGGAGTCCTCAGAAATTGCTTGGAGCTATCTTCATAGTGCTATACACAAGTATGCTCCTGGTTTTACGTTCTTTGAAAAGTCGCAAGTGCATATGCATATTCCCGAAGGAGCTACCCCCAAAGATGGTCCTTCAGCAGGAATCACGATGGTTACCGCCATGCTTTCTCTTTTGACAGACACTGCCATCAACGAAGACCTAGGAATGACCGGAGAGTTGACACTTACAGGCAAAGTATTACCTATTGGTGGTGTAAAAGAAAAGCTTGTGGCTGCAAAACGCTCTGGATTGAAAGAACTCATTTTCCCTAAAGAAAATATCAGAGACTACGATCAATTACCTGATTACCTCAAAGAAGACCTCAAAATCCATTTTGTTGATCACTATGATGAAGTTTTCGACATAGCTTTCCCCCATATGGTCAAAACAGTTGGCTAAGTGAACCAAATTCTTTATACTTGAGATATTCCCTAACGAGGTTAAATCATGCGTTCCTGGCCTGAAGAGCACCAAAAAAAAGTGATCAACCCTGTGGATCTTGAAAGCAAAATCGCTGAAATCCGAAAGAAGGGTCTCACTATCGCCACACTGAATGGATCCTTTGACCTTCTACATGCGGGTCATCTGACGACGATTTTTGAGGCATCGCAAGTCGCCGATGTGCTCATTGTCGCATTAAATTCCGATCAATCCATCAAACAATACAAAAATGCAGACCGCCCCATCATACCCCTAGAGTACCGATTACAGATGATGTCAGCCCTACAATTTGTCAACTATGTCACCTGGTTCGAGGAAATTAACCCCATAAACATCCTATCCATCATCAGACCCGACGTTCATGTTAACGGTTCAGAATACGGGAATAACTGTATAGAAGCAGAAACTGTCAAATCCAATGGCGGAAAAATCCATATCACTAAATTAGTCCCAGGGCTATCCACAACAGAAATTCTAAAAAAAATATCGGCAACCCAAAAGGCGGCATCCTAATGCGTCTTCTTCACACCTTCAAAAACGACCAAGATGCACGAACCTTTTCCTCATTCCTCACCCAGAATGAAATTGAAAACCAATTAGACATCACCCCAAACACCGATTGGGGTAGCCCTGATTATGGGATCGTAACTTGTAAGATATGGATAATCGAGGAGGATGATACAGAGGCAGCAGAAAAATGGCTGGAACTCTTCTTACAAAACCCCTCAGACCCCATGTTTGTTCATCTGAAACCGACCGAACCCATGATATTTCAATCATTTCCTGGTGAGGACGAACAAAAGCAACAAGAAATTAAACCCCGGCCCACACAAGCTCCACCACCACCTCCACAACAAAAGCCAAAGACCATGGGAATCATCACCTTATACCTTCTTCTCGGCTGCACAATCTTATACTTTATAACCGCCACAACCACTCGCTATCCAGAAACTATACCCCAAAATGTACCTCTTACGCCCCTCTACGCTTCTCCCTTTTCAAAAGCCATGTACTACGACTACCCTCACGCCTATGAAATCATCGACAAGATCATCAATGCCTACGGCGCTGATAGTCTGATAAATCTTTCTGACCTTCCTCCTGAAGGGCGGTATCTCCTGCGGCAATACTCCACGACCCCCTTTTGGACAGGAATTTATAGGAAAGTGGTCGACCTTTTACATTCTGGAACGCCGTTAAAGTTTGATGCGCCGATGTTTGAGAAAGTCCAGAAAGGAGAGCTTTGGAGGCTCTTTTCTCCATGTCTGTTGCACAATGACCTGTTCCACCTATTTTTCAATATGATTTGGTTATTTGTTATGGGACAGCAGATTGAAAGGCGTATCGGCGCACTAAAATATCTCTTCTTTATAATTGCGACGGGTATTTTTTCTAACACAGCACAATATCTGATAAGTGGCGCCAGTTTCATCGGATTCTCGGGCGTTCTCTGTGCTATGATCGCCTTTGTTTGGTTTCGACAAAGAAAAGCTCCTTGGGAAGGGTATCAGCTCCTTCCTGCTACCATGACATTTGTCACAGTGTTTGTTCTGGCTATGGCGGGAATTC
This sequence comes from Chlamydiota bacterium, assembly GCA_011065005.1. Taxonomy (GTDB): domain Bacteria; phylum Chlamydiota; class Chlamydiia; order Chlamydiales; family Waddliaceae; genus JAAKFP01. Next base: position 9,578 of record JAAKFP010000058.1, read on the forward strand.
AGGTGGCCTCCTTCTTTCTAGAAATCCTAGGACAAAGCTCCATTGCTCCGGCTATCGCCAATACTGCACACCTCTCTGGAGGCCTTGCCGGATA
>JAAKFP010000059.1 GCA_011065005.1 Chlamydiota bacterium
TACAACAACGATTTCACTATTGACGCCCTTACATGCCATCAATATTTCCAATTGATGTCCCCTACAAGAAATGAAAGGGATAAGAATGGTGATAACTTGACAAAGCGCAATGTTACCTGGATCCAATACACTTTTAACCTCATCACCACCTTCGTCCATCGGTTATTCCACTGGATCTTTCATAAAAATCATTGTTGGGAGAATGATCAGACATTACTACACAAGTTCACCATTGGTTTAGAAAGCCAAAGGCCAGAAGGTCAGACTACGGAAACAGCTATCGAACTGCTGAAACTTCTAGATAAATGCAATCTGAGTATAACAAAATTTAAAGAAGACTTAGAAAAGGATCAAGAGATTAACTATGATGAGTTGCTGAAAAGTGTTGATGAGAATGATAAAGAAACACTTAAGAACTGTATAAAAAAGTGTCTAGAAAATGGCTTCGAAAACATCCAGATCTTCAAGGATATAAATGTAGTTCCTGATACAATCTCTCTACTTGTCGAGAAACTGATCTTACGAAATTCTCAGGGCAAACAAAAGAGCAACAACCTCCTTAAACTTAAGACACGATATTCAAACCTGCAACTTCTAAGAAAAATTCAGCGTCCTGTCAAGGTAGCCGCCGCCGATCAAGAAACAGCTAGAAATTTTATTACACCACCTACTTCTCCTAGGCGACTTCCTATTCCTTCATACACACCATCTGCTACTCCTCTTTCTCCAGACACACCATCTGCTATTCCTAGGCGATTATTTGCTGAAAATCTTTTTTCTCCACAACCACCTGCTACTCCTAGGCGATTATTTACTACAAGTCCTTTTTCTCCAGCTCCTTTTTCTCCAGCCACTCAAAGTAAATTTAAATTTAGAAGAGATGAAATAGGCAATACCCCGCTTCATTTCTATCTGCTCGAGAAAAGAGCAGACAAACCGTCTGTTCTGAGGTCATTAATAAAGCAAAGTGGCGCGGCAGGACTCGAAGCTGTCAATGCGTTCAATCAGACACCGCTTCATTGTGCAGTCTCATCGGGAAATATTAAATCTGTGGAAGAACTCATACTCAAAAAAGCCGATTTGACGGCGCTAGACTGGAATGGGAACACCCCTTTACATCTCGCTGTTTTAAACGGGTATACTGAAATTGCTACATTGCTTATCGCTCAACAACAAGGATTAGATATAAAAAATGATGAGGGAAAAACAGTTTTGCATCTTGCAGCGCAAAAGGGTGCTACCGAAGTCATCAAGACTTTGATAGCTGCGAAAGCACTTTTGAATGAAAAAGATGATAAGAATGAAACCCCACTTCATCTCTTAGCTGCTATTAATGAAATTGCTTTTTTTCAGGCTGAAGATACACCTATGGACGATCTTATTGAAATGCTTGTAGAGTGTATTGAAATGCTTATACTAAGTTATAAAGAACCAGACGCTATACACGCTACAAATGTTAAAGGACAGACTCCCTTACATGTAGCTGCGGGTAAAGGTAATATATGGATCGCTAAAACACTTATTGAGTGCGGCGCTTCTTTAAATATGCAGGACAAAGATGGGAACACTCCTTGTCATTTAGCAGCCATTAATAAAAAGATGTCCTTGTATATTTTATTGCTGCAACTAGGTCAAAAAAATGACGAAGAACTTTTAGATGTATCACTCGAAAATAGCGAACAACTAACATCTAGTGCGTGTTTGGGTAGAGCCGAACCCGATGCAGAGGATTGGAAAAATGGTAACGAACTTTTAAGTCTCGTCGGACTAGAGGAATTTGTGCTTCCAACCAAATAGATATACACATCGTAGATGAGTAACCGTTCAGCCAATGCCGTCAACTTAAACTGTGAGAGGGGCCGTGGCCTGCATTAGGCACATACTTGAGAGGGGAAGTGCTACCGTTGGCGGGCTCTGTGGTGGGTTGGCAACAACACCATGAAGACTTTAATCTGTGTTTATCTGTGTGCATCTGTGGTTAATTTTAAAATCCAAAAGAACCACCATCTCAACATTTGATTTCGGCATTCTTCCTGGCATAATAATACCAATTCAAAAGCAAACAGGTAAGGTAGTAGATGGCAAAGCCATACAAAGCTCGCTCGGGAGTGCCAACTTTTGTCTGCTCCCCAAAAATTTGCGGGATGAGAAAAGCACCGTAAGCTGCAACTGCTGAGGTCCATCCCAAAACAGGTCCCGCCTCATGCCGATCGAAAATGATTGGTATCATGCGAAAGGTGGAACCATTACCTATCCCCGTTGTAACAAATAAAATGAGAAAGAGGATAAGAAAAGGAGTAAAATACTGTTCGGGAGTGCTACTACCGGCAGCAAGTTTAACAAAATAGGCCACCCCAAGTGCTGCAAGGATCATGACCACGGTATCCCACTGAGTGACTCTTGCGCCGCCAAGCTTATCTGACAACCACCCTCCAACGGGACGAATAAGAGATCCTACCAGGGGCCCCAGCCATGCATACGCAAAGGGGTTGGGAGCGTTAGGATTTGTCGTCCCATCGGGAAGATCGCCGAATACGACTCGAATCAACAAAGGAAACGCCGCGGAGTATCCGATAAACGATCCGAAGGTCATGGTATAGAGATAGGTCATGATCCAATTATGCTTATTTCTAAAAATTCCGTATTGCTTCTTCAGGTTCTCTTGAGCATCTCCAGGAACAAGCTTCATCATCAGCACAGTTAATAGGATTGTCATCGGAAGAACGATCCACTTGCTCAACTGCAATGATAAGAGGCAATACACCCCGATAGCCGCAACAAAAAAGCCAATCAGCAGTAAGATCGTCATCCTAAGCAATGCCGTAACCGTCGATCCCATATGAGGAGAAACAGTCGGAAGGTTATTCATTCCGAAAAAGGCAGCGATCCCTAAAATGCAAAGAATCGGCACCCATATCAAACCACAATTTTGGATATAGACAATACCGTCAGGGCCGCCAAACTTCGCTGTTAGGAACCGACCTTCCCCACCCCAAGCTCCAAAAATGCTGACGGTCATAGCGATCGGCAAAACGACTTGCATGACGCTAACACCCAAATTTCCCAAGCCAGCATTAAGCCCCAGAGATGTTCCCTGCACCCTTTTTGGAAAGAAAAAGCTGATATTCGACATCGAAGAGGCAAAAGCTCCCCCGCCAATCCCTGACAATGCTGCCAGTATGGCAAACGTTGTAAAGCTTGTCTGCTCATTTTGAAGTGCCAAACCAACACCTAGCGCAGGAATAATCAAAAGAAAGGTGGTATAGAAAATGACATTCCTTCCCCCGCATAACGCAATCGAAAAGGAATTTGGAATCCGCAAGGTCGCACCGGTAAGTCCGGCAATAGCGGGTAAAGTAAATAACTGCATTTCATCAAAGGGAAAGTCGAGGTTTTTCATTTGCACGACGATGATGCTCCAATAGAGCCACACCGAAAAAGCACACAGTAGGCACGGAATGGAAATCCATAAATTTCTGTAGGCGATTGCTTTTCCTTCCGTTTTCCAAAATTCTGAATCTTCAGGATCCCATCGATCCAAGGCCCTTTTTGTTGTTGAACTATTGCTCATAAAATTTCTCCCTCTAGAATTACTCAATCTTACGCATGAGCTCCGGAACTTGCTCATACATCATCTTTTTGATCACACTATGCATCCACAGGAGACAACCCAAGGTAAGAACGGTAAAAAACATCCAACAGGTCGTCCAAATCCCCGTTGCCTGAAGCAGATAACCAAAAATAATGGGACAGACGAATCCCCCAAGCCCTCCGATCACACCAACAATGCCGCCAACGACACCAACATCTCGAGGATAATAGTCAGGAATGTGTTTGTACACGGCTGCTTTTCCGATGCCCATCATGATGCCCACAATAAAAACAAGAGCTGTAAAGATCCACACATTGGCTTGGAAGTAAATATGGGTCACTCCTTTCGCAATAAGCTGTTTCCTTTTCACTGTATCACCCACCTTGACGACAGGCTCTTGCCAGAAATCTTTTTTTGGGAAGACAACGAAACCATTCTCTCTCGAAAAGTCTCGATCTACCTTTGGTTTCAACTGAAAGCGGTGTTCTTTCACTTTTCCCTTCACAACAATCTCCTTTTCGGAAACGGCGATCACTTCCCCTTCTGTCAATGTCTGGATTCCCTTGCCTGGGGTATAGATATCCATCTTAGGCACCATCAGCAGAACACAACAGGCGAGGATCAAACCGAAAACCCAATACATGACAAGCCTTGCTCCCAACTTGTCCGACATCCAGCCTCCCAGAGCGCGAATCACCCCTGAAGGGAAACTAAAAATTGCTGCCATGGTTCCTGCCATCACAACAGTCATGCCATACGCATTGACATAATAGGGAATCAGCCATTGTGCTAGTGCTACGAAACCTCCGAAAACGAGGAAATAGTAAAGACCGAAACGATAAACCCTTACATATTTGAGCGGCTCCAATCTTTGCATGAAATTTGTAATATGCTCCGAGTCAACTTTACGCGAGAAGGTTAATAGATAATATATCACTGTCATTACTACCAACGCTACTGCATAAAGTTGTGGCATCTGTCGCCATCCATCAAGGTTTGCCCCAGTATTGGTGAGATATTTCAATAGCATAGGTGCAAACACACTCGTCAGTGCAGCACCAGCATTGCCAGCACCAAAGATCCCCAACGCTGTCCCCTGCTGATGTTTTGGGAACCAAACCGAAGTATAGGCTATTCCCACAGCAAATGAACCGCCGGTGATACCGAACCCTAAACTCGCCAATAGAAACTCAGAATAAGTAGAGGCATAGCTTAAAAGATAGGTAGGCACTGCGGAAAAAAGCATTAATAGTGAGAATACGATTCTTCCACCGAACTTATCTGTCAAAACACCAAGGGGTAATCTGATAAGAGAACCTGTCAAGACGGGAATTCCGATCAACCACCCCATTTGTGCTTTATCCCATTCAAAAACGCCGTTGTTGACGAGAAAGGTGACCAACACCCCATTCATCATCCAAACAGCAAAACAGACAGTAAACGCTAATGTGTTCATTGTTAACACTTGCCAAGCTTTTTTCCTCTCACTCATAGCTCTTGATTTCCTTTTCTTTCGGCTCAAAAATATTTAAACACGGATTTTCACGGTGCAATTCCACCGTGAAAATCCGTGTTAAACAAAAACATGTAAAAGATTAACTTACCAAAACCATTTTTTTAAGGGTTCAAAAATCAGAAGTTGTTGCAAAATTCCTGGGTATTGAGTAGAATCTAGCTCATCTTTATGCCTTTTCTTAGGAAGGAAAATGTATCTACAAAAGGAAATTGAGCGCCTGATCGATGTTGCCATTGCTGAAGACATTGGATCTGGAGATATTACATCGCAAGTCCTTGTCCCGGAAGGTTCTATCATTTCAGGGTGGTTTGTTCTCAAGCAAGCAGGGGTTGTTGCAGGGCTTCCTTTCTTAGAAATCCTTTTCCAAAAACTCGACCCGGACATTCAAGTCAGTACGTACCTTGAAGAAGGGTCCTATCAGAAAGCTGGGGCAATCATCGCAAAAGTTTCCGGCCCATCTTGTGGGATTTTGTCTGGCGAAAGGATTGCTCTGAACTTAATCCAGCACGCCTCAGGTGTTGCGACGATCACAGCTGCCTATGTAAGAAAGCTCAAAGGACTGAAATGTGAAATTTTAGATACACGAAAAACATTACCGGGACTGCGTTATTTGGAAAAATATGCTGTGAAGATTGGCGGTGGAAGCAATCATCGCTTTTCCCTTGACGACCGGTTTATTATCAAAACGAACCACCTCTATTTTCTCATTGGAAGGTACACGTTTCCGATTCAGGAAGCGGTAAAGCGCGTCAAAAACCATCACCCAGGCATTCCCATTGAAGTGGAAATTACCAATATAGATCAACTCGCTGAAGCTCTACAAACCGAAGCGGAAGCGATCATGCTCAGCCGTATGAGTCCAAGTGCAATCAAGAGATGTGTCGATCGAATACGAGCTACCGACAAAAAGGTTTATATCGAATCGTTAGGAACCGTCACATTAGACACCGTCCGTGCCTATGCTGAGACAGGTGTAGATGGAATTTCTATCGGTTCCGTGACTCATTCCGTTCCAGCTCTTGATATTGTCATGCGGCTAAAATAATGAATCAATTTCAATACATAAGGAGAAATCAACAATGACAACACCAAAAGAAATTATTTTTGAAGAAGAAGCACGAGATGCTCTTCTTTCTGGAATTAAGCAACTCGCTGATGTTGTAGCTTTCACTTTAGGGCCCAAAGGGCGCAACGTCGGACTAGAGAAAAGTTGGGGCGCACCAGCGATAACAAATGATGGCAGCAGCATTGTCAAAGAAATCACCCTCAAAAATCAGTATGAAAACATGGGTGTTGCTATGGCGCAAGAAGTCGTGCAAAAGATCAAAGAAAAGTGCGGTGATGGTACGACCACGGGGACGCTCTTGTTACGTGCTTTTGTTGAGAATGGCATCAAACATATCGCCTCCGGCGCAAGCCCCATTGGCATCAAACATGGCATTGATAAGGCTGTCGACGCCGTGGTTAAAGAGATAGAAAAGTCTGCGATTCCAATCAAGAGCGTTCAAGAAACCCGCAACATCGCTACCGTTTCCGCTTCCGGAAATAAAGAGGTGGGCGATTTAATTTCTGAAGCCATGGGAAAAGTGGGGAAATCGGGGGTAATCACTATCGAAGAAGCGAAAGGGACTGCTACAACAATAGAGATTGTTGAAGGGTTAGAGTTCGACCGCGGGTACCTTAGTGCCTATTTTTGTACCGACACCGACAAGATGACTGTCGAAATGAAAAACGTGCAAATTCTTCTTGTCGACAAAAAGATTACGAATGTCCATGAGATTCTCCCCATCCTACAAGAAGCAGCAACCACTGCCAAAGAACTTCTCATCATCGCTGAAGATATAGAAGGTGATGCTCTTTCCACATTGGTCGTCAACAGGCTACGAGGAACTCTTAAAATCGCTGCCGTGAAGTCTCCAGGTTTTGGCGACAGACGCAAAGCAATGATGGAAGACATCGCTGTGCTAACAGGAGGCACCGTTATCTCTGAGGAAGCTGGAATGACCCTAAAGGATATCACTTCAGACGTTCTTGGTAGCGCAGAGAAGATTCGCATCACTAAAGAAGCCACGACCATTGTTAATGGTGGAGGAACTTCCGAGGCATTAAAGACACGGATCCAGCAAATTGAGAATGAGGTCGCCACGACCACTAGCTCCTATGATAAGGAAAAGTTAGAAGAGCGCAAAGCTAAGCTCAGTGGGGGCGTTGCCGTGATACGCGTAGGTGCGGCCACGGAACCTGAATTGAAGCAAAAGAAACAGGTCTTCGAAGATAGTCTTAACTCCACAAAGGCTGCAATCGAGGAAGGTGTCGTTCCAGGAGGTGGTGTTGCACTCTTGCGAGCACAAAAAGTGATCGACGATCTCAAACTTGAAGGCGATGAGCTCATTGGAGCACAGATCCTCAAACGCACCTGTGAAACTCCTCTAAAACAGATCGCAACAAACACAGGGTTTGATGGTTCTGTCGTCTTACTTGAAGTGAAGAATGCTGGAGGCAACTTCGGCTTCAACTGTCTGACAGAAAAGGTCGAAGATCTCATTGCCGCAGGTGTTGTTGACCCCGCGAAGGTGATTATCAACTGTCTCATTCATGCGGCGTCAGTTGCAGGAATTGTGCTCATTTCCGAAGCATTAATTGCGGACGCACCTGAAGAGGAAGAAGAGTAACCAGGAGCGGCTTTGTTGCGTAATTTACCACAGAGCACACAAGAGCTCACAGAGACGATGTGAGAGAAAAAAGACTCATCTTTAATTTCTTCTCATATTCTCTCTGTGAGCTCAGAGGGCTCTGTGGTGATGAATCCAACAAGGCCACAGGGGGCGCGACCAGGTGCCCTTTCCTTGCAATATGTTGACGCACGAAAATGAAAAAAATACTAGCAACATCGACAGCCCTATATTTTCTAACTGCCGTAGTAATTTTCGGTTGGTGGTACCTTGCATTTTTTTCTTCGGACAGTTCTCGCAGCTGTAACGGTGTCCAGTCCGCTCATACCAAAAAATCTCGCCTTCCCCCACCCCGATATCTTTCTTATCTTTCTCCGATGAACCGTGATCTAATACAGAAGGCATTGGGTGGGGATACCTCACTGATGGCCAAACTAATGACGGAGTGGGACGTGGATGCGCAGATCTTAGAAAACCATGGCATACCTGGAATTCGGCGGCTTCCGAACCATGAATTTGTTAAGTCTCAAATGATTGGTAGGAAACTCAATAGTAATGAAGGTCCTGAGCTTGAAGGGCTACGTCAAATCTATACCGCCAATGAAATTCGTGACGACAATGATCAAACGTTCACTCTTTCCTCACCTATGCAAAAGTTTCTTCCCCAAACATATGTTTCGGCTTCTTTTCTGTTAGCTCTTACCGACCCAGAGAGTATCGTTGCTATCCCCAGCGGCTTACGAGAGCAAACCTGGCTGTATCCCTCTTCAATCACTAACAAAATCCCTTTAGATATCAATCGATACAATTCGGAAGAGATTTTTAAGTCGCAACCAGAAATTGCCTTTGTAGCGCATTACACACACCCCTCTACTCTCCAAGCGCTACAAAACCAGGGTATTCCCCTCTTTGCATTAAAATCGATTAACTCATTCCCAGAGATTACCAACGCCATCAGCAGGGTTGGACAGGTCATCAATCGCCCGTTGGAAGCGGAACTCCTCACACTTTTTATGGAATCTGCCATGCTGGCCATAGACAATCATATCATTGCGATGAGTCATGATCTGATCGATGACCAACCAGAACAAAGAGTACTTTTCCTGGATTACCACACGCAATACTCTCTTCCTACAAAAAAAACGATCACAGGCCAACTCTTAGAACGCCTCAGCTCGCAGCATAAATTCACTTTTGTTTCCACAGCCAAAGATCAAGAGAATGAGTGGATGATTCCTATTGAGCTTGAGCAGATCGTCAATTTGGATCCCGACTGCCTAATTATCTCTTCCGCCAACACTGATTCACAAACAACACTCACGAGGGAGAATTCTCCTCTCAAATACTTGTCAGCGCAAAAACAAGGAAAGGTCTACTTTGTAGATAATAATATCCAGGCTCCTACCCAATACATTATTCTCGCCTACTTTGATCTTGCTGAAGTTTTAATAGATGCCACTTCGCCATATTTGAGGTAAACAGTGAGCATTTTTAGAAAAGACACCTCTTTTTACCTACTGTTCGGCCTACTCCTTACAATTAGTGGCCTTGTGACCCTTACCGCTGGGGCAACCCCTCTAGAACAGGTCTGGAATGGAATCCTCGACAGAATTTTCCATCACTCCTCCGTTTGGAATCCTTTATTAGACGAAAGGCTGCCAAGGTTGATCGTCCTGCTATGTACAGGCGCCTCCCTAGCGGTCTCCGGTGCTGTGCTGCAATCCCTCTTTCACAACCCACTAGCTTCCCCCAGCGTGCTGGGAATCTCCTGCGGAGGAAGTTTGTTTGTTACGCTTACACTGATCA
>JAAKFP010000006.1 GCA_011065005.1 Chlamydiota bacterium
CACTAAGGGGGATATTTGCTTCTTTTTCTTCAGTTTTTACTGTATAAGAGTTGTCGTTAGGATTGTCTTGCTTTATGACTGTTGCTTTTCTTCCCTGAATAAAGAAATAATCGTCAAAACCTTCAATGGCTCTTTGCTCGATCGTTTTCTTCTCAAATATGGTGGAGTTGAATTCAACAGCCGTAGTAAAACCAATATTGTTACTCATTCTATATTACAACCTTCTTTATATTTCTTAAAGGTGTTTATTGTATCAACTTTTCTATTATCGATCAACAATAATAAAGAATTACCAGAAATTCCCGCTGGAAATTTCACCACAGAGTTCACAGAGAGAAATTTGAGGTTTTATGAGAGGGTCTATTTTTAATAAACCCCGAATTTTTTCCATTCTCTGTGTTCTCTGTGCTCTCGGTGGTAAATAAATCATTAACAATAAGAAAGTTGCTTCAGCGGGAGCGGCTGACAGAAAAACCACCAGCCAAAAATTTGAGACACAAGAAATTAATGTAAGATGTTAATCAACAGTTATTTAAAATTTACCCGGGAATTACTGTAAGTATTTAAAATATCTTGACAAAAATATATTTAATACTTTATAATACATTCAATTAATTTAACAAAACTAATAATTAAGAGGTGGTAATATAATGACAGCACTCCCTCCGGTACAGCCGACCCATTACGATGCTCTTCCACCCGAGGCGAAGGAGGTGATTTCCACGCTCTTCGGTGCCGACGATGTGAAGGAGCTTCTCGACCCCACAGGCTATGGGGTCGATCTGCGACAGTCTATGATTCCCGTGGACCATCCGGTAAAAAAATGGCTAGACGAGCAGTTTTTCCGTAGCGCAACGCCGTCAATCCAAGACCTTGGGCATATGGGGTTGGAAAACAAATCGGAATGGAGTTTTGTCGCCAAGGTGCCAACGCTGCCCTACTACATTAAAGCGCGGCTAGATATTCCTCTGCGCTCGCAGCAGGACATGAACTGTCAGCGCATCACCATGGCGAAGCGAATCAAGAAAGTCGCCGAGGAGCAGGAGTATGCGGACCTGTTCATCGTCCCCAAAAAGCACCTCTATCACATCCCAGGCAGACCTTTTGATATTGCCGATGAGAACTACATCGTCGTCTCAGAGGAGGTGCCGAACCTTCTGGGGAAGGATGAAAACTGCAAGAAGTGGCAGGCGATGGAAGAATCGACGCTAACAGCTATCTACAACACCATTTTGCGGCTTAACTTCGCTAACGGCTGGCCGGCAAACATCGTTTTCACGGAGGACGGCAAAATCGCCTGGATAGACACCACGCCCGTCCGCACGATCGACATCGTCAGGCGCCCGTTGGATCCGAAAAAACCGCAGCTTGCCCAGCTCGCCGACAGGATTGAGGAGTTGTGGCAGCTCACGCGAGAGGTCGGCGTCTACCGGTCGCTTATGGGCATCAATCTGCGTAAACCGGAGTCCAAGGCGAAGCAGTATCTATCCGAGGAACTCGTGGAGAAGCTAAAGACCGCTGTTGAGCGTGCGAATGTCGTCGGGGTAGTGGCTCATATGCGTAAGGCGGGAAACAAACAGCTGCTCAAGACCGACTTTGAACGCTTCAGAAAAATGGTGGGGCTGACCGACGACGCAATAGCGCAACGATTCATCGAGTTCGCCCAGGTGAAGTGGACGATGGCAGAGGAGGACGAGCTGAAGCCCGAAAAGAAAATATCGGCTAATGCGTCGAGCATCGTCAACTGCCGGCATGAGCATTACCAGAAAGCATTGCGTAAGGTTCTGGCCGACGAGCTGCACGATAGTGCCTATGTTGAGCATATTCTCAAAGCCTTTGCTCACCATATTCTCTCACAAGCGGTTTGTGATCGCGATGTGGTCTTCGCCATCAGCATTTGGATAGTCCGATGGCAGCAGTGGCTGGCCCTGGGTCCCCACCTTCTGCAGACGCTGGAAAAGGACTTCGCCGACGGGGGCGGGATCTATACCGATCGATGGATCAAACGTGGCAACCTCGAGGATCTGAAAAGAGCGCGGGACCGTCTGCTCACACCACAAGCGAAACGTGCGATATCGATGTTCCTGCAGGAGGTCGCCCACTACAGCACGCGCGTTCATGAGAAATACCCGCGAAGGTCTAAGAGGAAGCAGCATATCACTTTCATCACTGAACGCAACGGCGGAGGACACGATGCCGTAAGACGCGGGGCGGTGCCCCATCTAATAGAACTGGGCTACGAGGTCGATGTGGTGAATCTACACGAGATCAGGGAGAAGTACGATCCGCTCGCGCGTAACGAGGTCCAATTCGAAGACGGCACCAAGATGTCTGTTAACGAGACGTACAGCCAATGGTTCGCTCATGGTAGGGAGTCCAACCTAACTCTCTTGATGGGAAATTGGGAGATATTCTGTAAAACGGAATTCCCCGACCGCTATCCCGACAACTCCAATTGCGACCTCCTGGAACGTATGCTGGCAAATCAAACAGATCTCGTGATCTCGACGTTGCACTTTCGCGACGATCTCCACAACCTCGCCTGGCGTGCGAACGTTCAGTGGATGGTGGTCCACTGCGACTATTCGATCAATTCTGAGTGTGTAAAGCAACGCGCCCAGCAGATGCTTTTGCCCGAGCGTTTGCGGCTTATGCGGTTTGGGATCTCAGACAGTAAGGTCCACGGACTGCCAGAAGATATCTGCTTCGCAACAGAGACCGCCATCAAGATCGTGGGGCTGCCCGCATTGGATCGCTTTTCTCCCATCACGGACGAGAGGGCTATCGAAAATTTGCGGAAGAAGTGGGGCATTCACGACAGCAATAAAGTGTACAAGATCTCCCGCGGCCTGCTAGGGGTGAAAGAGCATCTCGCCCTCGCAGTGAACCGCTTCCTGCTGTCGAAAGAGCACTATGATAAGCCGTGGGATGTCGTCGTCGTATGCGGCGAAAACAAGGAAGCCCAAAAAAAGCTGCAAGAGATGACGAGGGACTACCCCAAAGAAGGGTATCCGTACCACTTTCATATCTTAGGGAAATTGTCCGGAGACGAAATGGCAGAACTCTCGCAAATCGAGGATATCAACAACTTCAAAGCCGGCGGGGGGTCTTCGGCGGAGTTCCTGCAAAGTCTGGGGAATGGAGGCCGTCCCAAATTCGGCGTGGCCGTGCCGCACTACGAATGGGAGAAATGCAACGCCGAGTTCGTGGAGAAAAAGGGCGTCGGCGTGCTGTTCGACCCAAAGGACCCAGATCCTCCCGACATCGTCGAAGAGCTCAAAAAAGCCGACAGCCTCGAGGCGAAGCCGCTGTCACTTGTCGACTGGAAGACTGAGCTTGCTGCGGCGGTAGCAGAAAGGATGCCAGCACTATGAACCCCAACGAGACCCTAAACGCCCGTCTTGCGGGATTTTTTGAGAGAGTGGCAATCAGCGGCCCCGAACGTGCCGAAAGCGAAGGCGTAGCGCTTGGAAAAGAGCTGCAGCGGTGGGCGGAGCTCTCGCTTAAGAGTATCTCGCAGTCCAACATAAACCTTTTCTGGGGAGCTCGACCGCGCATAGCCGGCGTCGAGGGGCTGCCCCCTGCCGTCACGGCAGCATTCCAGCGTGTGGAGTCCGTTGTCATGGACGTCCTTATCTGTCCGAACACCGTAAAGACCCACTGGCAGCGTATTCTCGGCAACAGTGGACGCTGCAAGACGAAACTGAGCGAGTGGATGCGGCTGCTGGAGCATATGAAAATGCCCACTTCCCAGTTCATCCTTTCGCAGGTCCTCACCCCGGATTCGCTCCAGAGGAATGCCGAAGATCTCCGTGGGGAGATCCTGGCTGCCTGTTCGCCAAGAGTGGTGGTGGGATATCTCCAAGCTCTCGTCCGCTGTACCGACGGCAGTGGCCTCTACCTATCACGTGTAGTCGCTGCGCTCTCCGAGTTTTGGGACTTGGCTCCAGCAGAGCCGAAAAAAGATGAACACGGCAAAGTTGTCGTAACGTTTGACGAGGTGGAAAGCATCATAGAGAGAGTGCAGAAGAAGCTCCACCGCCTCAAGGAGGGGGAGCATCTGTTTGTCCCGACAGGTTGGGAGAGCGGCGACAGTTTGCCCGCTCTGTTCATCGCTCTCCAGATCACCCGCACGGATGATGACAGCTACCGCCTGCGGTTTCTGTCTCGAGAACAAAACGATATGCACCATCTCGGTAAGGATGTGTTCCACCGCGATCCGGCAGTGATGTGGAGCAATCTATCTCGCGATCTCATCACGAAAAGCGAGCTGTGGCAAGCGCTCATAGAGCCTCTCGTGGCGCCCTCGGTAGTGGGCCGGGACTGCAAGGCGTACGGCTCGAAACAGCTGCTAGCGACCATCAAAAGCCTCCTCGGTCGCAATGTGGACTCTATAGCAGACCCAGCGGTCGACGCCGTTGCTAAGACGTTCGATTTTGCGAAAGAGGAAGATTGGGGCTTTAATGATCAGTTCATTGCCATGGTGAGAGATGGCGTACCAAAAGAACATCGGCTGTGCGTGTGGAAAGAGAGCATACAACCGCAGGGTCCTCTCCCGAAGCATTTGCAGTGTGCCGCCATCCAGTGTATACGCGAAAATACGGAGAGGAAGGGCCCCTACGGCACCCCGTTCTACGCGAAAAAATCTGGGTTGCCGGAAATGAAAAAGGCGCGGCTAGAGACCGGTAGCGGTGTCGTCGACGTCATCACTATGGCGGTTTTGGAGGAGAAAGACGCCTACAAGCTCGCCAAAGTCGAACTTTGGCTTCTGATGTGCACACACCTCCTACAGTCTCTCCAAAAGGGTTATATCCCCCTCGAGCAGCGGCAGGCGTGTCTCGCAATAGCCAAGAAAATCGAAGAAAAGAAGCTGCCCGAGGCGCTCAGCAAGCTCGCAGAGAGGGTCACAACAGAGGAACATAGAGAAGCGCTAGAGGCCCTCGTCGCGACATTCCTCGACTGGCAGGTGCGTATGAAGCATCTCGTCCGAACCTTCGGCGCTATGGAGCTTGTCCCTTTAAAGTCGCTCTATCCTATGCCGACACTTCCTCACAGCGTTGCGGCGCCTCTGGAGGTCGAGCGTCTGCTAGGCGCCGCGGGCGGCGACGGCACATCGTTGTCACGTATGGAGCAAGGCATAGCACACAGCACGCTGCCCATGCCACACCTAAAATTCCCCCTGGACGAAGAAACCGTCGACAATATCGTCGCAGCGGTAAAAGAGCGACGCGCGCTCTCGGAGCTGCGGCGTCGCCAGCTGCGAAGCCACGAATGGCTTCTATGGATGCATAGCCATTTCGTTGAGCCGCTGCCTCTGCCGACAGCAGAGTTGCCTTGGACCTTTGCTGCCGGAGTGTCGGCGGAGAAGATCCGCGACCTTATGGAGATCGTTCACGCCGCGGGTGAGAGCCTGCTGTATCAGTGTTACGAGGACAAGCAGATCCTCCCATGGGTCGTCGCCGACATCGCTCACCTCTACCGCGTACAAATCGAGCTGCTGTCGCAGCTGGTGCCGGAAGCTGCCGACTGCGACGTCAGCTGGGTGCATTTTTCCCGTCTGCTACACCACCGCGGCTTCGACCGTCTGACAACGGATCTCGACAGAAGATTCCGGGCGTTGGAGGCGTCGTTTCTCGCGCGTAGCTATTGGGGGAATCAACCGGCACCCGCCGGAGATGAGAAGGTGGTCCCTCTTTTCGACCACACATGGACATCGCTGCCCGCATCGGAATACGGTCCCAAAAGGTTCCACGACCTCCGAGTCCTTGAAAAGCTGTGTGCCGACCCGAATAACCCTGGCTTTGGTAGCAGCTATAGCCAGAATGTGCATCGCATGCACCGGTGGATCGCCGATAAGCTGGGGATTCCTCTCGCGGATGTAGAGTATTACTCTTCAGCGACGGTGAGTCCAGGAGTAGACGCTTATATGCTGGCGAAGCAGAGCGCTCAGCTTCTGGAGATGGCTTGCACGACGCAGCTCAAGGTTTCCAAACTCAAATACGAGTTTCAGCTGTTGCATTTCGGGCCGCAGGACCATATGACGATGCAGCTGTTCCATTTAGCTTTCCAAAAAAATTGCGCCTTCCCCCACGAACAACGCGGCGGAGATACCGAGGGCACGCGTGAGGTCAAAAACCTCAGAATCGCGCCGACGCACAAAGTCTCTGAGCCGGCGGCCACCTCAAAGTATTCTAAGGGTATGGAAGCTCTCAAGCCGCGGTTTGTGTCTGCAACAAGCCCTCAGGCCGTTGTCGTTAAACAACTGTCGCTCACAGCACGCGTGCAGAAAACGTACGATATGCTGATGGCAGCAGTGGGGTCGCAGCATCTCAACGTCGACTACCTGTTCGAACATTTCGAGACCCGCTCGAGAGATCTTCTCGAAGCCGACGCACAGCAGTGGTTCCTCGCCGTCTTGCATATGTCAGAGATCTTTCGCACTTCAGTGAAAAATGAGCCGGCGGTGGCACAGCGCCTCTCAACACTTCTGATGCGCTGCATCGAAGAAGATGCACAGCAGATGGACCTTTCATTCCATAGAGCAAGACTCCTCTGGGTCGCCGAAGTGTGCTATTTCTCCACAGACCTTATCGGCAAGGCCGGACCCTTCGACGCCGTCGTGGAGAGGTGCGCGGAGCTGCTGCCGCAGCTGATGAAGAGCGACTCCCCATCAGAGTCGAGCCGCGCTGCCATGCTGTTTCTTCTGGCGCAAAACCCCTCGTGTGACTCCCAGAACATCGACCTCCACACTGTGAAGGCAGCGTTCCTCTTCGGTCGCTGTCAGTCCAAGGAGCCGCGATATGCCCATCTGCGCCTGCTCGCAGCCATGGCTGTCCAAAAGCTAGCACCCGCTATGGCACAGGCGATGGCGCTGCCTGAAAGGCGAGGGGCGCTGCTCACCGCCGTCCTAGGCGAGTCGTATGGACAGCGGTGGGACGGCGCTGGCGTTGTCGATACATCAGCGCAACAGCGGGAGCTACATGCCGTCTTGCACAGCTATGTGGAGCTGCAGGAGCGGCGAGACTGGTTGAAAAGGAAGAGAGACTACCTTTTGAGGTGGTATGGCAAGAAAGATCGAGGATCAAGCTGGCAGAATCATGGCCTCCTCAAGCTGCTGACGGAGACAGAAACTGAGATTTCAGACGCAGAAGATCATCTAGAGGTGTGTCGTCGCCATATCCACGAGGAGACAGCGTCCAAAGGTGTCTACCACTGTTACCCCCTCACCATCTTGCAGGATGGTGAAGAGACGATAGAAATCGACTGGGAGACGAGCACCATCTGTCGAAATGGTTACGTCGATATCGTAGGGATGTTGCCACCGGAAGCGCAGCAGAGTATCGAACTCGAACCCCTAGGCGCTCTGCGGAAGGAGTCCATGCACTGTGACACGACGCGAGCCCGCTACTCCCCACTGAACAAGGAATACGGAGCTCTGAGCTTTACCACCTACCCCCACCGCGCCTTTCTAGACTTCGAAGGCGCCGAATACCAGTTGCTCACTCGCAAAGAAGCGAGCGCTCTCTCACTCCCAGAGGCGCTGCAGGAAGGCTTCACCCTCTGGCGCCGTCACCGAGAAGAGAAAGATGCCGATCGCGCCCTTCTCATCTGCGCGCATCATGACAACGGCGCCCCCATACCCGCCTACACTGTCGACATGAATGGGCAAGTGAGGCCGCTGGACAGCAAAACGCCGCTATTCCTCGCCGACGATACGATGCCGTGCCCGGAATCGGCCCCCTTCACGCGGCTAGGCTTCCGGACGGAGCACCTCCTCGTCTGGGTCGATGACAAGCAACAGCCGAGGCGTGTCGATATCCCGATGTCCTTCGAAGGCGAACGATTTCTCTCGTTCGAAAAGACGGTGGGAGGCCAGTGGCAGCTGCGTGATCATCGCCATATATTGCAAGCCCAGAAGTCGGTGAGTGCGGCGCTGCTCGGAGAACCGATGGGTCTTCTCGTCCGCGACGGTGAGCACCAGTATATGCTTCTTTCCCAGATAGAGATGAGAACATGGCAGCAGAGGTACTACCAGGGTACCGCTGTCCCCGAGTGGAAGGACATCTGGGCGAGCAGGTGCTCCGAGAGCGCCGCCCTCATCGCCTTCGACCCTATCCAGGGGCTACATGCGTCTACCCACGCACAGAACCTCTACCTCGCCGCCCTCAGCACCTTTGTCGCCGACTTCCCAAAGGCGGCCTCGCTGCTGCGGCGATGGGCGCAGCCTGTCGGCAGAGCTTACACCCCTGAGGAGCTACGCTACCTCAGCTGGATCGTCCAGCCCCCCAAAGGGCAGGAAGACATGCATGTCGACGCAGCAGTGGTGCGGCTGCTAACGCTGCAGCATATGCATCACCATCTGCAGGAGTACCCCGTCGACGTGAAAGTTCTGCCTGAGGAATTGCAGGAGTTCGTCAAACTATGGAGAAAGCGTCAGCGGAAACCGTCGGAAAAGACAGTCTCCCGCAACGAGAAAATCGATAGAGACTTTGAGGCCATCCTCACCGGTCAGCGCTCCGATGTGCGCTGCCGCCTGAACGAGCTTCTCACGCCCTATGAGCAAGAGGAAATCGTCCGAATGCTCCTTCTGTATCATGAGCAAGCAGGGCCTTGGGCGCAGATAGCGTTGTGCGACCGCCTGACACCAGGAGGTTTCGACTTCAAAGTGAGCCCGCCGTGCTGGGATGCCAAACTTGTCGAAAATGAATACCGAAAAGTGCACCAACATATTGATGATAAGGACCTAATAGGCCGTGCCTTCCAAGAAATCTTGCAGGGTGAGCAGGTGGAGACCATTCCCTTTACGAAGCTGCGGTTTTTGACGGTTCCTCACTCGCCCTACCCTCTCTTCCGCAGAGCGTACGAGCTGCTCACGACGGGCGGCGATGGCGCAGAAGAGGAATACGACGGGCTGTGTGCCTATCTCGACGCTTGGCAAGAGACGGAAAAGACTTTCACCGTCGACTACGAGGCCTTGGGTTACGACCAAACTCTCAGGCCAGACGTGGCCTATAAAGCATACTGGCAGCTGCTCCGAGCTGTCAGAAAATGTGTCGCGAACCACCCTACCGCCACATGGCCTGCGTTCCCTGCCGTGGAACGAAGTCCCTATGGCGGCAGTGAGTACGACAAGGATACAAAAAGGATCTTTGAAACATTTGTCCACGAGCTGCTGAAGACGTTGAAATGTAAGAGCTTTGTCGGACTGCTGGAAGCCTACGGCGCAGATATGGTCGAAGCGCGTGCGCAGATGGTTGTCGGCCAAAAGAGAGCGATTCCAGGGCATACATGGGCGAATGACAAGATCGAGGTCGACATCCCCTACACCCTAAAGCCCGTGCTGGAGCAATGGCGCCACATAAAAGAGAGCGACAGCCCCGCCGAGGCGACGCCTCTCCTACTAGGAGATGCCGCTGTAGAGCTCGATAGCGTCGCCTACGCTCCCTCCAGCACCCCCGACGGTGAGTTTCTGCGAGAGCTCGGCTCGCACATCGACCGTGTCGAAAACAAAGCGCGTGCCCTCGAAAAGCTGCTGCTAGCGTGCGTGAATGCTCTGCCAGAAGGGCGAGGGCGGCAGATGAGCGAAGCGCTTCAGCAGATGGGGCCGAGACGGGCGGCAACCGTCGACGAATGCATCGGACTCGCACTCGACGGCTCGCGAGAGCGGTGGGAAGCACGCTGCCCCTATGCTGACTCCGCGCAAGCACAAAACCTCGTGGGCCGCTACCTCTACCTCAAAACCGAAGAGCAGCACCTGCGGCGGTTAGGTGAACAGCTGGCACGCGCAGTAAAAGAAGACGCCTCCTTCGATGACAAGCAGAAAGCCGCGCAGATGAGACGTGCCATGCGTGTATACGAGCCCACAGCCGCAAATCTTATCCTGATGGTGCATGAATACTATGCGGGCCAGCGTTTACGACCTGAGCAAAATGACCTCATCGACCTGATGACCACATGTCAAAACGAGCCGCACTTCACCGGTCGTGTGATACAGCTGATCATGGGCGCAGGGAAAAGCAAAGTCCTCGCACCCATACTCGCCCTGCTTAACGCGAGACGCGGGCAGATATCCATGTACGTCGTCCCCAACGCACTCTTTGGCACGGGAGCTGCCGACTTTGTGCAGATGCTGTACGAGCGCTTCGGAAGAAAAGTCGACGTGTTGACGTTCGACAGGGAGCTGTGCGACCGCGAGGGCCTCATACGTCTCGCTGCCAAGCTGCGAGCGGCGCAGGAGGAGGGTATCATCCTCGTCACGCGTCCGCGCGACCTACACGCCCTGCAGCTGATGCTAAAAGAGCGCCACGAGCTCATCAGGCAGGGACGAGAGCGGCTGCGCGGTCAGATCTTTGCCTGGACAATGGCCCAGACCGATGGCGACAAGAGCCGTTCGGAGGATTTGACTCTACAACTCATGGAGGGCCGTCTGTTCCAGTCTGCATTGAGTAAGATGGGGATAAACGAACACTGGGTGCAGCGCTGGAAGACGGCGGTGAGGGACCTCTGTAACAACGAAAAAGCGTACAGGGCCGAGATGGACCTGCTCCAGCCAATACTGCGCGTCCTAGAGATCAAAGGCCACACTCTCTGTGATGAGTGGGCGTCTGAGTATGACCCGCGCACGCAGCTGAGCTTCCCTGTGGGTCCCGAGGAGCCTGTGAACCCAGCAGCCGTACGTGGGGCGTGCAAGCTCTACTTCGACGATCTTCCCAGATACGAAAGCGATATCGGTATCGAACAAGGTACGCAGCAC
Organism: Chlamydiota bacterium; assembly: GCA_011065005.1. Lineage (GTDB taxonomy): Bacteria > Chlamydiota > Chlamydiia > Chlamydiales > Waddliaceae > JAAKFP01. The sequence goes on from JAAKFP010000006.1 coordinate 10,754, forward strand.
TACACCAAGCAAGAGACGGTGCAGCGGATACGCACGCAGGTAGCTGCAAATGCATGGGATACCTACGCCCGCGACTTGGAAGGCGCTGTCAGCGAGAAGGTGTTTATGGCGTATCTCCTCTCGGACAGTGAGAATCACTACGATAGCCAAGTAGAGTTCTACAGCAAGCTCCTGGTTTGGAATGGTGAAACTAACGTCATACGCCGCGCGATAGGGCAGGATCTCGGCTTCCTCAAAGACGCTCTCAGCCAGATGAAGGATATCTTCGCCGCGAGAGCTTTCGTCAACTACACACGCTCGGAACAGCTGCCAAGCCAAGTTTTCACCATACCCGCGGAAAATGGAGTGCCCAAGGAAGGCACCCTCTACAAAGGGCCTAACGAGACATTGCTGAAATCCTGTCAGTACCACAGAAAGGTGTGGAACAGGAGCACAGAGACAAAAGAGCTACTGCAGGTGGCGCTCGCCGAAGTGCGCCGCGATAAATCGTCGCCCCTCGGCGCCGATATAATCGCTCTTTTTGAGAGGAATATCAGCCTAGAAGGCCTCAGGGACGGCGAGGTGCTAGAGCAGTTTACAGCACGCATTCAGAACACACTCACTGGTGAAGATGAAAATAGGAAGCGCGCAGCGCAAAGGCTTGTGAGCTTTTATCTCGCCACCAAGTTGCAAGCCCAAGTCAAATTGGATCCGAGGCAGCTGAAAAATACACCGTGCGACCTCGGCAGGTTCGTAGGACGGACCGATGGCTTCGGAGGTACATGGTCGTTTGCACGTACTTGGCCGGGTAACGTGGAGCAGCATCCAAACGCACAGATCGGTCCGCAGATCGAAGAAGTCCTGCGCGGACCGGCAAACCAGAAAGTGAGTGCTGTCGACACCGGCAGCTGCGGCCACATCGTAAAGCGCATAAGGCAGCTCGGCGACGACAATATGAGTGCTGTCATCGACGTGGGAGCGCAGTTCCCCGGCGACAGCAATGAGCAGGTGGCAAGAGCGCTTCTTGCCGCCTTCCCCGAGCGCAAAGGCGTCCTCTTCTACCAGAGCGGTGACGGCGTTTCGACGCTCGCTCTTCTGACAGACAAGGGCGTGGAGACGCTGCCCGGCTCCGACAAAGAGCAGATCGCCCGCATCTTGCATGACAAAGGTATCACGAGGCCCATAACCTACTACGACCAGGCGCATACCATCGGCGCCGACGTCGATCAACCGCCAGGGAGCTACGCTTTCGTCCTGATATCCAACAAAGTCACATGGGACGACCTCCAGCAGGCTGTGATGCGTATGCGAGGGTTGATACGAGGCACACACTCTCTGCACTTCCTCATACCCCAACGGATGGAAGGCACATGGACGACAGATAAAGTGATCGACGCCACAAAAGCATACCAAATCGAGCGCGAGGCGCCGGTGAACTTCCACGGCATCTGTGACCAGCTGCGGGGAACACTCCGCAAGCATATGGACCGGGCGATGAACGCCTGTACCGACCACGAAGAGCGGCAAAAGCTCCATGACAGGTGGGAGAGCTACCTCGTCGAAGAACACGGCAACGACCTCCTCCTCGCCCATGGCGCCCCACGCAAGAGGCTGCTGGGTTGGAAAGCCCTGATACAGGCAGCTGACGAGATCCCCGTGGACCTTCTCGGAGATGGCGCGGACGACGTAAGAAAGGAACTAGACAGCATCCTGGCATGGCATAAGGAAAATGAGACGGTTATCCCAGAACAGGTCTGGGGCGGTGAAGAGTGCTCCGGAGCAACCAAAGAGGTTAGCCTTCACAAGAACTTGATGAATGAGGAAGAAAACGAACGCATGCTGGCATCTCGTGTCGTCAAAGAGGAAGTGCCATGGAAAGCTCTCGACAAAAGCCGCGTGGTGGCGAGTTCCTTCGGCATGGCAGGTGACGAGACCATGCCGGCCCTATACTCCCTCAACAAGGCGCTGCAAGATCGAAAGGTCGCGGCCGTCTTCGACGACGACATCCTCATCAGCGAGAACTTGCTCACAACCTTCAAAGGACAAAATAATAACCTGGTGACGGCAGACCAAAAGCCTATCCACCACGTGCTCGTGGTGAAGAAAGAGGGAGAATGGACCGTCGCACTCATCAGTGAAGGTGATGCCGAGGGACTGAAGACATATCTCATCGGAAACCCCGTCGCAGGCTGCTGGATCATGGAGCCTAACGGCGCGCTAAGTAAAGCCGGCGTGAATAAGAAGAAGTGGGTAACGCCCTTCCTATCGAGTAAGGCACGCCCGAAACTATGCCACAAGCTTGCCCAATGTGCATGGCTACAAGGCGATGTTATGCATATGGTAGACAGCGAATTCGGTATGCTCGATGCGGTGAAACAATGGCTCGTCGAAAGCAAAGAGCTCTATAAGCAGAAAGTAGAGCTGCTCGAGCACGTGATAGCCTTCCGCACCGACGATGCCGCCCACTACCGTGAACATAGAGATCAACTGCTGCTCGACATATCAGGAAACGGCTAAAATGGTCTACTACCGAGATTCTCTGCTTTCGGTGGTAATATTGGATATTGAACCACAGAGGAACCTCTGTAATTGACGTCATTGAAAAAAGATACCGCAGGCCGAGGGGTAGAGGGAGGAGGAGAAAACGACCTGCGGTGTGAGTATATATTCAATTTAAGATCGCATTATGGCTATTGGGTGTTTATCTTGCAACTAAGAATTGCGGGGAGCTCCTGACACTCCTTCTGAAACTGCGAGGTAATATTCACTCCCCAGGGAGCGTCGATATGGAGAGCTGCAATGCTTTGACCTTCCAAGGTAAAATCTAACTGAACTACGCTTTCACCTCGGTGTTCGCCAAAGATTTTTTTTAGTTTTAGGATATCGCTCAGCTTCGCTTTGTCGGCGTCTAGCGAGAGCAATAGCTTTTTAGGGGCTTGGGGTTTGGGCGCTTGTGCTTTCTGTACCGTTTTACCTTTGGGTGTAAATTTCTTTTTCGATCGCCCCCCTCTCGCCACTAGATGTTTCGCTCGATCATAAGCGCGATCACATTCTTGAATCATCGCTTCTGTGGCTTTGGTGAGATCATCCAACCATCGGCAGGACAGCCGCGTGGCTCCTTCGCTTTTATCGACGATCAAAACAGCATAGAGTAGCTGGTTTTCCCGAATGAGGGCGTGCTTTTCTTCAAAGAGATCGGACCAGATGGGAAGTTCAAAACTCTCGATCCCATCGCTAATCATTAGAATAGCGAACTTCCTTTGGGTTTTGGAAGAAAACCTCACAGCTACCGATTCCACGAGAAAAGCGGAGCGGAAGACCGTATCGTGGTCCATGGGTTCGACACGTCTGAGTGGAACGCAAGACATTCGACGCAAAAGTTCCATATATCTGTCCATGGGATGGCCGGTGAGGAAAAATCCCAAAAGTTCTTTTTCTTTTAGAAGAATCTCTTCTTTGGTCGTAGTGATTTTCACCTGTGGAGGGGTTGAGAAGTGCTTCTCTGATGTGTCCCCTGTCAGTGAGAAGAGCGACATCACACCAACCTCAGCTTCTTTTTTCTCTTTTGCTGCCGTTTCAAACATCGGTTCCACGCTTTGCCGCAAGGCATCACGCGACCATCCTGTAAAGTCAAAGCTCCCCGCCTCGACTAGGCTCTCGATCACTTTTTTGCCAACTTTCTTACAATCGGTCCGCTTGAAGAAATCGTAGAAACTTGTAAAGGGACCCTTTTGCTTCCTCTCATGGATAATCGCTTCAACAACTCCCTCACCTACCCCTTTGATGCCACTCATCGCAAATCGAATCCCTTGTGGGGTAGCGGTAAAAGACACCCCCGCTTCATTGACATCGGGGGGAAGGATAGGAATATTCATCGATTGGCATTCCCTGATAAACTTCGCCACTTTCGTCAGGTCGTGACTATCACAAGTCATGAGTGCGGCCATCCACTCTTTTGGATGATTCGCTTTCAGGTAAGCGGTAACATAGGAGATATAGCCATAAGCTGCGGCATGTGACTTGTTAAAGCCGTAGGCAGCAAACTTCTCCATTTTGTCAAAAACCTGCATAGAGATTTTTTCGTCAATTCCATTCTCCAAGGCCCCCTGTCGGAACTTTTCCCGCTGTTTGGCCATCTGCTCCCGATCTTTTTTTCCCATAGCTTTGCGAAGGACATCCCCTTCTCCAAGGGTATAGTTTGCCAACTTGCTCGCAATTTGCATCACTTGCTCCTGATACACCATGATGCCATACGTCTCGGCAAGAATACTCTCCATCCATGGGTGGTCATATTCGATCGGCTCACGACCATGCTTTCTACTGATGAAAGAAGGGATCATGTCCATGGGGCCTGGACGATACAACGCACCGACAGCGATGATTTCTTCAAACTTATCTAGGTGGAGATTTCTTGCCAGGTCCTGCATCCCTCCCGATTCTAGCTGGAAAACACCAAGGGTTTTTCCTTGGTTTAGAAGTTTGAAGACGTTGCTATCATCTAAAGGTAGATTCATCCAATCGATCTCTTCTCCCGTAGTGGCTTGGATAGCCTCAACGCAAATTTTTATAGCCGTCAGCGTCTTGAGACCCAGGAAGTCCATCTTAAGCATTCCAACCTGTTCCACAGGCTTCATCGAGAACTGTGTGACGGGCATCTCTGAGTCTTTAGCAACACAGACCGGGATAAGATCCGTCAACGGCTTTCCGCTTATGATCATTCCAGCAGCATGAGTGCCTGTATTGCGAATGGAACCCTCAAGTTTTCTGCCGATATCGATAATCCTCTTCGCGTCTTCATCCTCCTCATACATTTGTCGAAAGTCGCGGTCTTTCTTCAACGCTTCTTGTAGCGTGATGTTGAGGTCATCAGGAACGAGCTTTGCGATCGAATTGACTTTGGAAAGGGGAACACTTAAAACACGTCCCACATCACGTATGACCATTTTAGCCTTCATTGTGCCGAAGGTGATGATTTGTGCTACACTGTCTTTGCCATACTTCTCCAGGGTATATTGAATCACTTTACCTCGTTGTTCCATGCAGATGTCGACATCGATATCCGGATAGGACAAACGCTCGGGATTAATAAACCGCTCGAAGAAGAGATTGAATCGAAGGGGTTCAATATCGGTGACGCCGATAAGGTATAAGACAACAGATCCTGCACCAGAACCACGACCGGGACCGACAGGGATGTCGTTTTGTTTCGCCCAGTAGATGAAGTCCCAAACGATCAACAAATAGTCGCACATCCCTTTTGGAGCAATGACGCCCATTTCAAGCTTTAAACGATCCTTTACGACATCCAGAGGATCCTTGTTGGGATAGATCTCTCGAACTTTCTCCAGCCGCTCAGGGGTATACCGTTTGGGGATTCCTTCTTCACAAAGCTTCCAGAGGTACTTTTCTGCCTCCTGTTTGCGTTCTTTATTCGTATACTTTTTTCCCTCTAAATGAGGAGGAACATAGACAGGATAGTGCTTAGTTTTGAAGTCCAATTCCAGCTGGCACTTCTCGGCGACTTCCAATGTTGTCGTGATTGCTTCTGGAATGTCATGGAACAGAGCCTCCATCTGCTGCGGGGATTTAAAGTAACACTCATGTGAAGAATAGACGCGTCGTTTTGGATTGGGCACACGGAATTTAGGATTGCCTTGTGAGTCCTTCTCCCAAATTTCGCACGGCTCACCGGATTGAATGTTCAATAATATCTCATGCGCCTTCCAATCCGCACGATCGATATAATGGCTGTCGTTCGTAGCAACAAGAGGGATGTTCCGTTCACGTCCCACCTCTAGAAGAACATTATTTATTTTCTCCTGCTTTGTGAGGCTATCCTGATACAATTGATAGAGCCACGACTCCTGGTAGATACCATCTGCTTGAAGGTCCTCTTCCGACATCTGATGGCGCTGCAATTCAAGGTAATAGTCCTCACCAAACACCTGTTGAAACCAACCGATGAGTTCTATTAAGCTCTCCTTAGTACCCTCCAAAGCCTCTCGTGATACGCGGCTTCCCATACATCCCGAGAGACAAATCAGCCCCTCGCTATATTGTTCGAGCACCTCATGGTCTATTCTAGGATGATAGTAGAACCCTTCCAGGTATCCTATGGAAGTCAGCTTACAGAGATTGTGATACCCCTGTTTGTTCTTCGCCAATAAAACGAGATGATGTGCAGTTTTCTCACCACGCTCTTTTTTTTTGTGAAATCGAGACTGTGGAGCGACATAAACCTCGCAGCCGATGATCGGTTTAGCTCCCGCGCTTTTGCAAGCTTTGAAAAACTCCACCGCCCCAAACATATTTCCGTGGTCCGTGAGAGCTGCCGCTGGCATCTCAAAAGCCGCAGCCCTCTCTGCTATATCCTTCACGGAAGCTGATGCATCAAGAATAGAATACTGAGAATGGACGTGTAAAGGAACCCACATAATACTATCGAATAATGAGTTGATGAAGTGCGAATTATGTGTATTGCCGACATTATTCGCAATGAATCTTTCGTCTTATGCAACACCGCGGGAGGTGGAAAGAACCTTTTCCGGTTTTTTGACTGGAACAGTTCTCGTTCTTCTCGTGACATTCCAAAGAGGCACAAGCAAAAATACCGACAACACGCAACAAACTCCCATTCCTAAGAAGTAGCCATCCCATCCGAACGTCTGTGTCAGCTTCCCGAAAGGATACCCTGCCACAGCTGCGCCCAAATACGCAAAACACCCAACAAAGCCTGTAGCTGTTGCCGCAGCTTTCTTATGCGACAACTCCGCAGCAGCAATACCGATCAGCATCTGAGGCCCAAAGATTGCAAAACCCACCATAAACATAACAATTGAATCAAGCACTGCATACCCTGGCGGAATGAACCAGAAAGCTGCTAGTGATATAACCATCCCGACAGCAAATAACGCATTCACTGGCCCTCTTCGTGCCTGAAAGAGATAGTCAGAAGACCACCCCGCAACGAGGCTACCAAAAAAACCTCCCACCTCGAAAAGAGACACACATCCATTTGCACCTAATTGGGTGTACTGCTTAGACTCCATAAGATACAACGCCGTCCAATCGTTAACACCCGTACGAACGATATAAACAAAGAAGTAAGCAATCGCCAAGATCCAAATGTATTTATTTTTGATGACGAAATCGATCAGAATCTGCTTTGTCGACAACTCCTGTTCCTGCCCTTCAAAGTTCTTATGTGCGTCAACATGATCATCCCGAAACTTTTCTATCGCAGGTAATCCCAAAGATTGGGGAGTGTCCCGCAGGCGATTGATCAGGAAAAAACCTCCAAAAATACACAAAACCCCAGGAACATACATAGCAACACGCCAGCCAAAGGAATATAAGCACGCCCCAACAATCCAAGGAATGATAAATGCCCCAACATTGTGAGAGACATTCCACGTTGCCCACCAAGACCCCCTTTCAGAATGGGAATACCAGTGTGTAAGAAATCGTGCACATGGCGGCCATCCAAATCCTTGGAACCACCCATTCAATCCCCAGAAAACAGCAAAAAAGAGCAGCGAGGAAGACATTCCAAAGAAAATATTTAACACTCCTGTCATCATCAACCCGACAGCCATAAAATAGCGAGGATTGGATTTGTCGGATATCATCCCACTAACAAATTTACTCAGACCATAAGAAATGGAAAGAATACTCGCTA
>JAAKFP010000060.1 GCA_011065005.1 Chlamydiota bacterium
TTATTTTTGTTTATTGCCTAATCGGTACGCAGGGAATAACATTTTCGATTAGGTTCGCGGCAGTTTCGACCATACTTGCCTCATATGTTAGCTCCAGTAATAACAGAAGCGCATGGAGCCTATGCAGCTCTTCAATGGCTCGTAAAAGAGATGAACTCTAGATATGACATATTAAAACATTTAGAGCTTCTTTAATCCCATCTCAAGCTGCTTCTCGTACATGTTCACAGAGTAGTATTCAATAAGCCTCTGCCACCGCTTCGCGGCTTTGGCAGAGGCTTATTGACACTACTCTGTGAACTCTGTGGTTTAACCCTTCTAGCCACTAGAATAGGTACAGAAGCGATGAGTAGAGGAAATCTATCGATTTGCTATCCTTTTGTGCTTGTCGGACAAAGCTTCCTTTGAAGAAGTGACAGTATCCCAACTCCCCTTTGAGGTGAGGGTTAAAGCTGTAGCCGCATGTTAAATCCAGTTCACTACCAACTGTTTTGGAAGAACCCGCTGTTGCTCCAAAGACAACTCCAGCTCCGGCATTATACAGGGCGTCATTGTCGCTGGCTCTTCTAAAGTGGTGGAAGTGTGCTGTCGTCCACATTTTCTCCATGGGATGACAGGTGATCCAAGCATGATAGTCGAAAATATTTTGCCTTCCGATGACATCGATGTATCCCAAAAAGGCGTGGCCAAGGGGAAAGAGGTGGCTGAACGTTTTTGATTTTGAGGTGTCGTTGATGTCGTCGCCACTAGCGTAATCGAAGCCTAACCCGATGAGAGGTTCCGTGCAAAATTTTGGAAATGCATAGACAGCTTCTACTGCCAGCATATACGCTTGGATGTCAAACGATCCAAGATCTCCAAATTGATAGGCACCCTCAATATCATAGGTGAAGCAGTCGGAATACAAATCCCCCCAAAGCCTCATCCCTATGGTATGGCGCTCTTCTCGTCCTGTTTTAGTATTAAATGTCGCCGAAGGTCTCGTTCGTCCTAGCCAATAGAGGTCCATATAGGTCTCTTTGCAAGGGGTTTTTCCTGCTGTATAGATTCCGAAGAATTCTCCGGTGTCGAAATGGTCGTTCGCTTCATATTTTTTGATTCGAACCGGTTTGGTCCAAAAGCCTGTAGCGGTCCAGTCCTTCCGTTGAGCAATCAACCAGCCTCCATCGAAGGTTCGCCTGGTGTTTGACCAATTCAAAGGGCTGACGAGTCTTTGCTTTCCATAAAGCATTTCCTGGCGACCACCTCTGAGGGTGACGTCGACACAGTTTCCGAGATCAAAATAGAGATCGGCAAAAGCATTTTGAAAACCAAAAATGTCGACATCTAGGGTACGTCTTCCCCCCGGCAGGTCCCGATCGGTGCTCGTGGCATGTTTCAGCTCAGCGAAAACCCTAAAATGATCTCCAAAATGGAAGTCGCCATGCACAAACAACCTGTTTAGCAAGTAGGTATCACTACTTTCCCGGGGTTTGAAATTAAAATGATGCCACGACTCAACTCTGAGGCGGTCATGTCCTCCAAAACTTGCCCAGATTGTTTCGCAACAATTGAGGGGAACATATTTGATGCGATCAAAGAAATCGGTTTTCTGGCAGCAGCTTAGGTCACGAAGCACAGACCAGTCTTCGGTGAAGCGCAAGACAGGGTGATATTTTGGTCTTGCGGGAGGGTCACCATATATAGAGGGCTGGGGCAAGATGATGTTCCCGACAAGTAGAAAAATGAGAACAAAGAATTTTTTGTGCATATTAAATATTTTTCTCTCCATATTTTTCTTGCATTTTCTTGTGGATTTCCGAAGATTGCTCTGCAGCACCTTCCTCAAACCACCGATGTTCGGGACGAGATAAGATGTCATTAATGACCTTATTTACAGCTTCGGCTTCTTTGGTTTTTCCGGCTTCTTCGGCTTTGGCGGCAATCTCGCGTGCCTCTGGAATTAACTCCATGTAGAATCGCTCAGCGACTTCGAACATTCCATGCCAGTGGGCATAGTCGGGAGCCATCATCGACGCCCCATGTCGCGCACGTCGGCCTTCGTGGTGCCAGAGGTAAAACCATGTCCATTTGATTTTTTCATCGAAATCCGTTTTAGATAGTAATTTATTCTCGCTAAGGACGTTCATAATTGCTTGTCCTGGCTTGGCAAATTTTTCGTTATAAAGGACGACAAAGTCATCGTATTGTACATAAAACGCATCAATGTAATCACCTGTATGGCAATGGCTACATACGGCTTTCATCCGATTTCTTTTGTCCTGGGCAGAGTCTACAGTTAGTTCTTCCCGCTCCTCTGGGTCTGTTGCGGTGACAAGTTTTCCTTCGGCGTCAGTATCTTCTACAATGCTTATTGGAGGACGGTTCGTCCAAGAAATACGTTCACCAGGATCATGAGTGATTTTTCTATTGTTGCGAGTGTTCGCAGACATATGGCATGTCGCGCAGGTAGGTGCCTGAGAGTAATCTTCACCAAGAACCCATTTATCAGCATCGAGGTTCATCTCATCTTTTAGATCTCTATAGGCAACGCCATGTTTTGATTCTTCATAGATTTCCTTCTGAGGGTGGTCTGGGCCAAGGTGACACTTACCACAGTTTTCTGGCTGTCGAGCTCTTCGTGGGGAGAAGTCGTGCCTGCTATGACATGCAGAGCACGAGCCTCTGGATCCATCCAAATTCAGCCTTCCGATTCCTGTATTTGGCCATGTCGACGGGTGGAACTTGGGTTTTCCTGTGGGATCGCGAGCTATTTTCTTCAGGATTTCATGATTCGTGGGTTTGCCGTTGGGTCCTGGTTTGAGGTCATCGACGGTGATCATTCCACCGTCGATAGACATTAATGCCATCTTACTTCCGTGACACTGTTGGCATCCCGAAAATGAGCTTGCCATTCCGTTGACCTTGTCGATGTTTAAACCTGGGGTGGGGGAGTGGGGGTTAAACGGCTCTCTGGCACCTTCTACGGTTTCAGCAAGGAAATTATCTAAAGAGGCGAGGATGTTACCGGCGGCAGCGTGGTGGCTGCGTTGAAATTCTTCTGCTTCCACAGGGTGGCAGCGAGCACAGTCCCTCGGAGTGACTACAGTTGCAATGAAAGCACCATAGTGGTCGAAGCCATCGGCATCACCCTCTTCCGCTTCATGGCATTCATAGCAACCGACACCTACCATTGCGTGCTTGCTTCCTTTCCAATGGTCGATGATAGCGGGGGTAAGTTCTTGGTGGCAAGAGACGCAGCTCTCGGAACTTTCAGGCACAACAATGTGTGCTTTTTCGAGTCCAGCTTCCACACGTTTTCTTGACACTTCCAGCCATTGTATGCCGACCAAAGACAGAAGAAAGATGAGGGAAATGACAATGATGATTTTTTTCTTAAACTCAAGGGACATTGTAAACTCTCCTATTAATGTTCTACTAGTGCTTCCCACATCGTGAGAAATACGATGCAGAAAACGACAAAAATACCAATCCAAACGCTGGCTTCCTTGAAGCGCGTTCGTTTTCGAATCGAGGCATCAATAAAGGGCCAGGCAAACATGATGAGGATGATCGCTCCTGAACTCAATAATGCTGTCGTTCGAGAAAACAATTTTAGCCAACGGTACATAGTAAAGAAAAACCATTCCGGTTTGATCACTTCCGGGGTTGTTGTTGGGTCGGCTTTTGGACCGAGGGGCGCAGGGAATACAGTCGCTAAGACTGTGATAATTACCATAATCACTAACCCAACGATGAGTTCGGTATACAGATGGTCGGGAATCAAATTAAAAGGCTTTTCATCTTCGGGGGTTGGTCTTTTAAATTGTAGATTTGAGATTCCCTGTATTCTGGCGATTCCGATGTGAATGGCTACCAGGAGACAGACGGCAACAGGCAAAATAGCAGCATGGATGATAAAAAATCGTGACAATGTGTATTCGTTGTACTGTTCTCCACCGAGCATAAAATTTTTCAAGGTGGGTCCAATTATAGGGATGCTTTCTGTGATATTTGCACTTACCGTAACACCCCAATAGCTTAGCTGTTCGTATACTAGGCTGTAGCCAGTGAAGCCTAGCATTAATGTGCAGGTCAGTAGGAGCATTCCGATAATCCAATTCAATTCTCGGGGTTTTCTGTAGGCTCCGGTGAAAAACACTCTGATCTGATGAAGAATAACGGCAGCGACCATCAGTGTGGCTCCCCACTTGTGGGTATTTCTTATATACCAGCCAAAGGAGACATTTTCTGTAATGTATCTAACGGACTCGTAAGCTTTTGTTGCGCTAGTTTCATAGTAAAAGCACAGGAGGATCCCTGTAATCAGTTGAATGAAAAAAAGGTACATGGGAGCTCCGCCAAGGCAAAACCACCAGTGCCTCATATGGCCGGGAAGGGGTTCGTTGAAGGTTTCTTGAACGTCTTTCCCAGAAATAGAAAAACGTTGTGAAAACCAAGAGCTAAAACTTCCCATGTTCGTTCCTAATGTTATGCAGTGCTGCCATAATCTACTTGGATAAATACTAGTCCATTCTCAATCTTTATAGGGTAGTGTTGTAAAGATTGACCTTCCTTTGCTGGCGGTCCTTCTATACCTTTACCCTCTGCATTAAAAACCCCATTGTGGCAAGGACAAAAAAAACGGTCCCGTTGAGGCTCCCACATGACGCGACATCCTAGATGGGGACAAATATTTGAAAGGGCGATAAATGCCGCACTATCATCATCGGTGGCTTTTCGAACAATTTCGATGGTCGAGCCATCAGGAGTTTTGAAGGTAAACGATTCGCCAGGCTTGATTTCAGCGACCCTTGCACAGTATATCCACCCTTTTTTCCTTCGACGCGTTGGGTATAAATAACGTAATGCGATGGTACCCCACGAGCCATAGCAGGCGACAAGGCCTGTTAGGACGCCCCAGGACAACAGACTCTTAAGGAAACTTCTTCGGTTCGTGTGCATAAGTAAGCAATCGCTCTCAACATTTTTTTTTGCATTCTAAGAATAAAACATTTATTTGCACATGCTTTTTTTCTGTACAAAATAAAAAAATGACAGGATAACAGGATGAAAAGGATAGGAAGGATAAAAAAATTATCCTTCCTATCCTTCCCATCCTGTAAAAATAGGTATTGCCGGCAATTTCCCTTCTTGGCAGGATGAAAAAAATAGAAATTAATCCTGTACTCAGTATTGCAAGGAGTGAAGGAGTGAATGATGTCTAAGTTGCCCAATCCACTAAACACATTAAAATCTCTGAAAGATAACCATTATTATTACTCCTTATCTTCTCTCGAGGAACAAGGAAGAGCGAAGATCAGCAGGCTTCCGATTTCCATTCGGATAATGCTGGAATCAGTGATAAGGAATTGTGATGGTGTGAGGATCACTGAAGAAGATATTTTGAGATTGGCGCAGTGGAGCCCTAACCCAAAGCAGCAGGGGGAAGTTCCCTTTACCGTTTCTCGGGTGCTCCTTCAAGACTTCACCGGAGTTCCTCTTCTTGTTGACCTAGCGGCGATGCGGGATGCTGTTGCAGAGCAAGGGCATGCTCCCGGGCTGATTGAGCCTTTGGTTCCTGTCGATCTCGTCGTTGACCACTCTGTTCAGGTTGATAGGGCGGGAACCCAAGATGCCTTTATGAGTAACTTGAAAATTGAGTTCGAACGAAATAAAGAGAGATATGCCTTTTTAAAATGGGGGCAAGAAGCCTTCAAAACCTTGAACACGATCCCTCCAGGTATTGGCATCGTCCACCAAGTCAACCTTGAGCATATTGCCACCGTCGTTGTTGCCAAAGAGAAAGATGGTGTCTACCTTTTGTATCCAGATTCCCTCGTTGGAACAGATTCTCACACCACAATGATCAACGGGTTGGGTGTTGTCGGATGGGGAGTTGGTGGTATTGAAGCTGAAGCAGCCATGTTGGGACAGCCCGTTTTCTTGCAAACGCCAGAAGTGATCGGAGTACACATGTCCGGGAAATTGAAGGAGGGGGTCACCGCAACAGATTTGACTCTTCGGGTAACGCAGATGCTTCGCGAGGAAAATGTTGTAGGAAAATTCATTGAGTTTTTTGGAGAGGGTACTGTGAGCTTATCCGTTGCTGATCGGGCGACCATTGGAAATATGTCACCCGAGTACGGAGCTACAATGGGATTTTTCCCTGTGGATGAAAAAACTCTAGAGTATTTACGTATGACCGGAAGAGATGAAAAGCACATCTCTCTTGTGGAAGAGTACTTGAAAGCTCAGGGGATCTTTGGAATTCCACGCCAAGGAGAGGTGGATTATACCAAAGTTCTGGAACTAGATTTAAACACGATCGGCCCCTGTGTCTCTGGACCCAAACGTCCACAGGATCGCATTGAGCTATCAGAATTAAAATCCAAATTTTATCAATTGTTACACACACCCATCTCGGAGGGGGGATACGGCATACCAGAGGGTACTAAGATTCCTAAGATTTGTATCCATACCGGAGAGGTCTTTCACATTGATGATCCCCATGAATGTGGAGGGAAGCCTACTTTGGAACATGGGAAAAGCGAGCCGAACTGGGATGAATCGGAGATGGTTTCAAACCGTCCTCTGACTCATGCTGTTGTGCAGCCAGGGTATACAGAGTATTCTGCCAGTGATGTGATCCTCAGCCACGGATCGGTAGTGATCGCCGCAATTACAAGCTGCACCAACACGAGCAATCCCAGCGTCATGCTTGCTGCGGGACTTCTAGCGAAAAAAGCTGTTGAACGGGGGCTCAAGGTCAATCCAAAAGTCAAGACGAGCCTCGCTCCTGGCTCTCGTGTGGTGACCGATTATCTAGAGAAGGCGGAGTTGCAGAAGTATCTGGATAAGCTTGGGTTTCAGCTCGTTGCCTATGGTTGTACAACATGCATTGGAAATAGTGGGCCTCTCGATGAAAAGATTGAAAAGACAATCAATAATTTCGACCTCGTGACGGCGAGTGTTTTGAGCGGGAATCGAAATTTTGAAGCCCGGATCCATGGGGCTGTGAAGAGCAACTTCTTGATGTCACCTCCTCTCGTTGTTGCTTTTGCGATCGCTGGAAAAATCGACATCGACTTGCATAACGACCCTATAGGTTTCGACGAAGACGGAAAAGCTGTCTTCTTGCGGGAAATTTGGCCCTCATCTGAAGAGATCCAAAAAGTGATGAGTGTGATCAGTCCCGACATGTTTAAAGAGCGCTATTCTCATAAGCATATTTTCGAAGATAATCCAGTATGGGAAACGATTGTTTCTACCGGTGAAACAAAATACTCCTGGGATTCCAAAAGCACATATATCCAACGGCCCCCATATTTTGATAAATTTACTATGGAGGTCTCTCCCTTGAAGAGTTTCGACGGGATGAGACCTCTGGCACTCTTTGGGGATTCTGTAACTACAGATCATATTTCTCCTGCCGGAGCGTTCAGTAAGGAGACCTCCTCGGGTAAGTACCTCATCTCAAAAGGAGTTAAAGAGGAAGATTTTAATAGCTACGGAAGTCGACGGGGAAACCACAATGTGATGATGCGCGGGACCTTTGCGAATGTTCGCATTCGAAATCTTCTTGTCGAAGGAAAAGAAGGGGGAGTGACGAAGCTGATGCCGGAGGGAAAGATGATGCCTGTCTTCGACGCCTGTCAAACCTACGCGGAACGAAACGTTCCACTCATCATCTTTGCCGGTAAGGATTATGGAATGGGAAGTTCCAGGGATTGGGCGGCAAAGGGTTCCGCCCTTCTAGGAGTCAGAGTCGTCGTTGCGCGAAGCTTTGAAAGAATACACCGTAGTAACCTCATAGGAATGGGGGTGCTTCCTCTTGAATTTCAAACGGGTGAAAGTTATGAAAGCCTCGGAATTACTGGAAGTGAAATTTTCTCCTTGAAGGGGTTGGAAAAAGGACTCAAGCCCGGACAGGAAATAACCCTCGAAATCGATCGTGGAGACAGAAAAGACCAAACTACAGTGATTTCACGCATAGACACCCCCATCGAAGTGGACTACTTCCAGCATGGAGGGATTATGCCTTATGTCTTGCGGTCTCTGCTGTCTACAACGTGAATGAAGTTATGCTTTCGTGAAAATCCAATCGCGGAGACGCGGAGACACAGAGAAAAAAGAGAAAATATTAATTTTTTTATTCTCTTTTTTCTCTGAGTCTCCGCGTCTCTGCGATTGAATTACCTCTCAATCACTAGGAATTGGATTTCTTGGTAGTGGATTTCTAGGGACCGGATTCCTCGGCAGTTGATTTCTGGGAACCGGATCCCTAGGTAATGGATTTCTGGGAATACCTACTCTGGGAAGGGGTTTTCTCTCGATTGGATTTCTCGGTAGGACATTTCGAGGCACAGGGTTTCTAGGAAGGGGTTCACGAGGAATTCCTACACGGGGGAGGGGATTTCTAGGAACGGTGATTCTTTCTCTTGTAGGTACGCTTTTATGCTTCACGGTGGAATTGTCCGATTTTTCGAGGATAATCACTCCACCCTCAGAGCGTATCGTCTCTTGTCCAAATCCGATTGTCGAAGAAAGTAGCAGGAAAGTCCACAAGAAAAGCCCAACAAAATAGATCTATACTTGAATATATTTGCCCTCATTTTTCTCCTCATCGTGAAATATTATCACAACCCTTTAAGGCTCTATACCTTTATTATACACTATCTTCAGATTATTTTTCGAGAAAAGAACTAGCGGCGCAGAATCGCACCGCCAGAAAAAAAATACGGCTATTTTGTTCCGCAACACCGTTTAAAGCATCCTATGGTCCATAGGGCTGAAAGACCGACGAGAATATAGACGATTCTGTCAATTCCTGTGCCCCCGACAACAAAATCAACTAAATTGAAGTTGGCAATACCTACTAGACCCCAATTTAGACCTCCAACGATAAGTAAAATAAATGCAATAGTGTCAAAAATTTTCATCACGAACTCCTTTGGTTCAAAAAATGAATAAAAAAACCCTTTTTAATCGCAAAACAGATAAAAAACCAATACTTTAATAAATTTGGGAGTACGGGGACTTGTCCCCGTACTACCAAAACAGACTAGACGCTTTCGTTTGCTAACTTTGTGCGACCTTCTTTTGTCCAGGCGATAATACCCCAAATACACAATCCGAAGTAGACGGCGAATAGGAAAGCTTGGGAATATAACCCGGAATAAAGGTTGTAGCTTACCCATCCAATATTGCTAATAGCCCAAAGCCATTGGCCTAAGACATTTTTCTTTATGACGAAGAAGTTCCCTGCTAGGGATAGAACGACAAGAATCCAAGAAAGTTGATCAAAAGACATATCTTACTCCAAAAGTTAATTTGATAATGCTAACAAGTTTACGAGGAATTCCAATGAAGTCAATGGGAAAATCGAAGAGAAAGGGGTCGGGAGCAGCTAGCAAACCCTAAAACTAGGGAGGTGAAAGTCCTCCTACCATCAGTTGCTCGATTCAGGTGGTTAGCATATCCGATGCTTGCAAAGATAACAATGCAAGTTC
>JAAKFP010000061.1 GCA_011065005.1 Chlamydiota bacterium
AGAGCACAGAGAACACAGAGAATGGAAAAATTTCGGGGTTTATTAAAAATAGACCCTCTCATAAAACCTCAAATTTCTCTCTGTGCTCTCTGTGAACTCTGTGGTGAAATTTCCAGCGGGAATGGCTGCTGCGAAATCGTCAAATTTGATGAGATTATGTTTGTGAAACTTTAACTAGATTACTCACCTCATCAAGAGCGTCTGCCGCATAACAGGACTGTAGATACCTGGCGTTCAATTGGCAGATTCGACTATTCCAATAGGCTTTGGAAATGGTGCTCGCATCACTTTTCTGGCTGATTTTGCAATAAATAATATGAGCAAGCTCTTCCCTGCTGCGCGTGTTTCCATCTTCGTCGTGGAGAAGTTTCTCTTTATTCTCATCTGAGAGAGCCTGAATAAGTAAGCTTCCCTGAAGAACAGACATCACATAAGGAGTGCAGAAAAATTGATGGGGTTTCTCACCCTTTTTGTCTAGGATCTGATTTCCTAACAAAAGATCAGCAACAACGTTCGCTGTTCGACTTATGGCTCCTTGGGAAGGTGTTTTGCTGGTACTTCGGAAAGTACTTCCTATCATATCAACAATGCCAAATCCAGCTTTCCTGATTCTATAGTCTACTCCTTCCTGCTCTTCTCTTTTTTTATTAAACACTGTTTGGTCTGCGTGCTTGAGGAGCAATTCCTGAAGTTTGGGGTCGATAGGCCTCCAAACAACAAACTCTGTGACTCTTTCATCTTTTTTATTGAAGTAACTCTGGCTTGTGGTGTGTATTCCCCCTAAAAGGGCGTGAGCAAGGACGAGATGGTCCGGTTTTTCTTTTTTTCCGTCCGATTTTAGGATGATACTCGTGTGAACGAGATTTGCATCGGTATTACGTCTGCCAAAAAGAAAAGAGTGTATTTTCTGAGCCACCCAGATCAGGATGTGTAATATACCTTTATGTTTAGTGTCTCTAGTGATTGCAATACAACCGCTTAAATCTATTTTGTTTCCATTTAGGTCTGTAGGAACCCCTTTGCTCGTATCCAGAACGATCTTTTCGAAGAGGGCTTGCGGCTTTGTTGGGTTTTTTGTGCTGTTATCGTCTAAATTGGGGAGATCGACAATAGTACTTCCGGGAATTTCTTTTAGACGAATTGGTTCAGCCATTTTACTATACCTCTTTAATTTCTTTTATTAATATAAAAAATTTAAAGACGTAATGTAACATCTAATTGTTAAGAATAAATAAAGATTGCTTTAATATTGTTTAAAGTTCGTTTGTTGGGATTGTCAAATAAAGTTTTTTTTTATACTTTAAGAAGTAAAAAGGAGGTTTTCTATGGAGAAAACATTTCAGAAGACCAAAATACTCCTTAAAAGGGGGGATATCACTCAAGAACAGGTCGATGTAATCGTCAATGCTGCAAACTCAGGGTTGCTGGGCGGTGGTGGTGTCGATGGGGCCATACATCGTGGGGGAGGACCCAAAATTCTTGAAGAGTGCCGAAAAATTCGGGAAACGAAAGGGAAGTGTCCAACGGGTGAGGCGGTCATCACAACTGCGGGAAATCTTTCAGCAAGATCTGTCGTTCAGACAGTAGGCCCCATATGGCGCGGGGGTGAACATAATGAGGAACAGCTTTTGCACAATGCCTATTTCAACAGTTTGCGTCTCGCAAGTGAAAATGGCGCGAAAACCATAGCTTTTCCTTCGATCAGTACCGGAGCTTATGGGTTTCCAATCTCTAAAGCTGCTATGATTGCTCTCAAAGCCGTCCATGATTTTATTGAGGAGAACTCCACCTTCACGGAAGTTCGCTTTGTTTTGTTTTCAGATGCGGATTATCATGTGTATGAAAATGCATTAGAACAATTATGAAAGTTATCATTTCTCCACAGGCATTTAAAGGGAGCCTCGCAGCCATGGATGTCGCAAAAGCGATACAGTCAGGGGTGCTGCTTGGATGTCCAAGCGCAGAAACTGTTCTTCTCCCTGTTTCTGATGGAGGAGATGGCTTTCTCGATGTGATTCTTGCTGCAGCAAGAGGAACGTTGAGAAGCTCAATAGTTACGGGACCCATGGGGAAGAGGATGGATATTTCCTGGGGGGTCTTGAAAGAGCCTGCGACAGCTGTGATCGAACTCGCAAAAATATGTGGCATAGCTATGATCCCTCCAGAAGATCGAGATCCTTTAGTCAGCACAACTTTTGGGATTGGCGAAGTGATTCTTGAAGCTTTAAAAGAGGGAATGCAAAAATTTCTGATAGGAATAGGAGGAAGCGCAACAAACGATGCGGGAGTAGGAATTCTGCAGGCTTTGGGTGCTCGATTTTTAGACGAGAACGGTTTTGAACTTCCGTGGGGAGGTGGAGCTCTCGTAGATCTTGCTGAGATTGACCTTTCGAACCTTGATCCAAAAGTCAAAGGAGCAGAGTTTATCATTGGCTGCGATGTAACCAACCCCTTTACAGGTCCTGAGGGAGCTTCGAAGGTATACTCGCCACAAAAGGGCGCGACGCCTGAGATAGTTTCTCAACTTGAAGAGGGTCTCAAAAAGTTTGCAGAGCTGATCAAGAAAAGAAAGGGAATAGACTTAAACGACATTCTCGGCAGCGGAGCGGCTGGCGGGGTAGGGGGCGGATTGCACGTGCTTCTAGACGCACAAGTGCGGCTCGGCATCGATCTTGTTCTTGACCTGATCCATTTCGATGAATATCTACAAGGTGCGGATCTTGTAATTACAGGTGAGGGTCGAATCGATTCCCAGACCCTTTACAACAAAGCACCCATTGGTGTAGCCAAACGAGCAAAACAAATGGAAATTCCTGTGATCGCCATTGCAGGATCGCTTGGAGATGGATACCAAGCTGTTCATAAGCAGGGAATCGATACCGTTATCCCGCTCAGATATTCTTCTGGATTTTCCGAAAATGTCGAAAAGTTGGTCGTGGCTGCTGCAGAGGAAGCAATTAGGAGTTTTGTCGACCAGGGCTAACGCATTAAAATTCTTGTAACTATCCAGGTCCCCCCGTTTGCTACGCAAACGAAGCGATCTGAAAGTTACACCGTAACTAAGAAATAGAAAAACAAAAAAAGGACCTTCGGCCCTTTGATTTTTCACATTTTTGGCTGGGGCCATCGTCCCAGAAATAGTGACCTGAATAGTTACAAGAATTTTAATGCGTTAGCCCTGTTTTGTCGACCCTAATTCTTTACCTAAATGATTGAAAATGATATGACTTAAGTCATGAGTACCGTCATTGATAAAGCAACTTCCTGTCCACATATCTATAATCAGTCGTTGGCATTGTTGACAGACTTCTATCAGCTAACAATGTCTTATGGTTACTGGAAAAACAATCTCCACAATAAAGAGGCTGTTTTCCATCTCTTTTTTCGTAAAAGACCCTTTGGGGGAGGCTTTACAGTTTCCGCTGGATTAGAGTATGTGATCGATTATTTAAAAAACTTCCATTTTGATGACACCGATTTAGCTTATCTTGAAACACAAAGAGGGGCGGATGGTGAGCTTCTTTTTGAGAAAGGTTTTCTAGATTATCTTGCGAATATCAAATTCTCCTGCAAAGTGGATGCAGTACCTGAAGGAACTGTCGTTTTTCCTTATGAACCAATGCTGAGGGTGGAAGGGCCTTTGATACAGGCGCAGCTTCTTGAAACCCCGCTTCTAAATTTGATCAATTTTCCAACAATCATTGCCACAAAAGCAGCAAGGGTCTGTTTTGCTGCGAAAGGGGATACCGTGCTGGAATTTGGATTGCGCAGAGCCCAAGGGATAGATGGGGCGTTGACAGCGAGCCGAGCGGCATACATTGGGGGATGTCACTACACCTCCAATGTTCTGGCAGGGAAGCTCTTTGGAATTCCGGTCAAAGGAACGCATTCACATAGCTGGGTGATGATTTTTGATGAGGAGATCGATTCCTTCAAAGCCTTTGCCAAAGCACTGCCCGCTAACTGTGTTTTCCTTGTGGACACCTATAATTCTATTGAAGGCGTAAAAAAAGCGATTGAAGTGGGAAAGTGGCTCGACAAGCAAGGGAAACGGATGCTGGGGATCCGGTTGGATTCTGGAGATTTGGCATATCTCAGCAAGGTGAGTCGGAAGATGCTCGATGATGCAGGATTTCCCGATGCCCAGATTGTGGCAAGCAATGAATTAGATGAAACGCTCATCAGTGAACTCAAGAGGCAAGGAGCGAAGATTGACGTATGGGGTGTTGGCACAAACTTAATCACCGCAAAGGACCAGCCGGCGTTGGATGGGGTGTATAAACTATCTGCTGTGAGAGATGCCGGCAAACCATGGAAGTATCGACTGAAGCTCTCCGAGCAAATGACCAAGATTTCCAATCCAGGGATTTTGCAAGTTAGACGTTACTATGATGAAAAAGAAAACCTTGCCGATGCTGTTTACGATGTCAATGCAGACCTTAGTCAGGGGTGCAAAATTCTCGATCCTTTGGACCCTACTCGCCATAAAGTTATTGGGTCAGAAACGAAATACAAAGACCTGCTGGTGCCCATTTTTCGTGAGGGAGAGTGTGTGTACCAACCCCCTCCCTTAGATGAAGTTCGAGAGAATGTTCAGAGAGAACTCGCCCATTTTCATGATGGGATAAAACGCTTTCTCAATCCCCACCAGTATGCTGTGGGGATGGAAGAGTCCCTGTATAAGATTAAGGTTGATTTAATCGAGAAAGTCAGACAACCTATTTCTCAATAAGCTTCACAATACGTTAAGAGGAAAGAAAATGAAAGCGCTACTGATTGTTGATATTCAGAATGATTTTCTACCGAATGGTGCTCTCGGAGTGAAAGAGGGTGACCAAGTGATTCCTGTGATTAACCAACTGATGAAAAAAGATTTTGATGTTATCGTTGCCAGCAAAGACTGGCATCCTCAAGACCACAAAAGTTTTGCTATAACCCATGGCAAACAGCCAGGAGAGCACGTAACATTAAAGGGACAAGACCAAATACTATGGCCAGTGCACTGTGTGCAGGATAGTACGGGCGCAGAGTTTTCTTCCGAATTGGACCAGTCTAAGGTCGAAAAAGTTTTCTTCAAAGGTACCGATAAAGACATCGATAGCTATAGCGCCTTCTTCGATAATGAACACCTCAAGTCGACAGGGCTTGGGGATTATCTGAAAAGTAAAGGAGTAACAGATGTCTACATAGCAGGGCTCACCACAGACTATTGCGTCAAATATTCTGTGCTCGATACCGTGGAGTTGGGTTTTAAGGCTCATGTTATTGTCGATGCTTGTCGTGCTGTTAACCTTCAAGAAGGGGATAGTGAGAAAGCTCTTGAGGTGATGCGCGATGCAGGTGCGGAGATCATAACCGCGGAAAAAGTTTTGCATTGATATCGGGGTGGAGGGATTTGAACCCTCGACCTCTTCGTCCCGAACGAAGCGCGCTAGCCAAGCTGCGCTACACCCCGCTGATTTGACATTTTATATGACCTTGGGATTTATCCCGCTACCCCTCATTCTGGCATAGTCGAATGAGAAAAGCAAAGGTGCTAATCAGTGGCATCTCCACAGAAGTCTTAAGCCCCCTAGTATCATTGTAGAAAAATTCCTCTACATGCTATAATTTAAGAGTTTTGAACAAAATTTATCAAAGGTTATTAATAATGAAAAACTATTTTCTTTATAGTTTTATAGTTTTCTCGGTCTTTTCAGGGATTGCTTTCTGCGAAGAACCCGTGCAAAGCTCTGAGCAAACCAAAAAAGAAGAGCCCAAAGAAGAGCTCACAGAAACCACCCACGCTATCAAGATCAATGGAGAAGAGATCCATTACAAAGCATCTGCAGGAACGATGCTTCTCAAAGACGAAAAGGGGGATTCTAAAGCCACCATCTTCTATATCGCGTATATCAAAGAAGGAGAGAAGAACCCCAAGAATCGCCCCGTTACCTTTTGTTTCAATGGAGGTCCCGGATCTTCGGCTATTTGGTTGCACCTTGGGGTTCTCGGTCCCAAAAGAATGAACTTGACTGAAGAAGGGTACTCACTTCCCCCTTATGAACTTCTTCCAAACGAATATTCTTTACTTGATGAGACCGATCTCGTTTTCATAGATCCCGTTTCCACAGGATACAGTCGCGCAGCCCCTGGAGAGGATCCCAAGCAGTTCCACGGTGTCGATGAAGACATCCAATCTGTCGCCGAATTCATTCGCCTTTATGTGACGCGTAATAACCGTTGGGGCTCGTCGAAGTTCCTTATTGGAGAAAGTTATGGAACTACTCGTGCTGCAGGACTCGCAAACCACCTTTATGAGCAACATAACATGTCCCTAAATGGAGTGATCCTGGTATCGACGATATTAAATTTTCAAACCTTGAGAGACAGCCAAAAAGGCAATGACCTTCCCTACATCCTTTCTCTTCCATCCTATGCTGCAACAGCTTGGCATCATGGAAAACTACCCCAAGACCTGCAAAACAAGCCGCTAATGGAGGTGTTGACAGAGGTTGAGCACTTTGCTGCCAATGAGTATTCCTTGGCGCTTTTTAAAGGGAGTAGTCTCACCGGTAGTGAACGCTCAAGAATCACACAAAAGTATTCACGTTATACAGGATTAAAACCTGATTACATTCAAAGAGCCAATTTTCGTGTACCTGTTCATCGCTATTGTAAGGAGATTTTGCGAGATGATGAACGTGTGGTAGGGAGATTTGATGGTCGTATCAAAGGAATTGATAGCGATGCTTGCGGTGAATGTGTGGAAAACGATCCCAGTGGTGATGCTATTTTCAATGGATTTACAGCAGCATTTAATCAGTATGTGAGAACGGAGCTTGAGTGGGAGAAGGATGATCCATATAAAGTGTTGACACGGGACGTTTGGCCTTGGAATTTTGGCAAGTATTCAAATGAATATCTCAATGTTGCAGAGTCACTTCGTAATGTGATGAGTAGAAATCCCCAGTTAAAAGTCTTTGTGGCGAGTGGGTATTATGACCTAGCCACTCCTTACTTTGCGACGAACTACACATTGAACCATATGGGGCTTGATCCCGCTTTGACGGAGAATGTGACGAGGGAATATTACTATGGAGGGCATATGATGTATACCCATCAGCCCTCTTTGAAGAAAATGAAAGAAGACCTGGTGAAGTTTTATCGGGATACTGTAAATAAATAAGAGGCGATCACTAGGAAAAACTCTTGAATTCCTATTACCGCCTTGCTATCTTTTTTTATGTTATCTGGACAAAGTCTAGATTATGGGGCAATAGCTCAGTTGGTTAGAGCAACGGACTCATAACCCGTCGGTCGCAGGTTCAAGTCCTGCTTGCCCCATATTTTTTTGGATAGGGTGGAATGGAATGATCAAATTGGAATTGGAGGTCTGAACCTCGCAAACCTCTAACTAAGAAGTTCTTGTCAAAGATGCATATCTTGAAAAAAAGGGAGGCGACAATTGAATTCTACCTCTAGTATTAACGCCTTTTTAATGTGCCTCGAAAAATCATTTAAAGACAATGCTAATCCAGAGATTGCACGTAAACAATCAGCTTACATGAAAAATCATTTCTATTTTTTTGGAATCCAGAAACCACTAAGGAAGATCTTATTCCAATCAACATTCAATGATCTCTTTATTCAAAACGAATCTGTACTTGTGAACGTTCTCGATAGATTATGGCATAAAGAACAACGAGAATTTCAGTATACAGCATGTGACATTGCAGAAAAGTGTCTTATGTTAGCATCTACTCAAACTATTTCTTTTTTCGAAAATATGATTCGTACCAAATCCTGGTGGGATACTGTAGACAAAATTGCCTCAAATCTCATTGGACCTATAATCTTGAGATATCCAAAGTCAAAACTAATAATGGAGGATTGGATTAGAGATTCAAATATGTGGATTAGACGATCAGCCCTTCTTTTTCAATTGCGATATAAGCATGAAACTGATGAGCAGTTGTTATTCAAGTATTGTCGTCATACTATGCATGAAAAAGAATTTTTCATTCAAAAAGCCATAGGCTGGGCTTTACGTGAGTATTCTAAAACCTCTCCTAGGTCAGTGATAAATTTCATCAATAAGTACCGCTCAAATCTTTCATCTTTAAGCATTCGAGAAGGCTCGAAAATTATATCAACGGGGCTGTAGTGCCAGACGGGACATTCTGACATTCTGGCAAACATGTCAGAATGTCCCGTCTGAAAGAAAGGGGTCGTTGGTGCATAGAAAAGGGTCGTTGGAGAAAGGGGTCGTTGGTGCATTGTCTGTAAAGCATGTCTACTTTGTGGCTGAAACTAAAGGGACAATGTCAACAATGGAATTGCGTGGCTTAGAAGAGAAAAAAATTGAATGCGCTCGTAAATTCTTCGATGAGATTAATCGAAAAATTAACCCTGAACATGTCAAGTATGATGTTGTTACGAGTTATGGGAAACTAATGGAAATTGTCGGTATTAAGCAAAAATAAATATAATTGTGCTTTTTATAATAAAAACCTAAGATTAATAATGGATTTATTAAAACTTCTAAATCAGAAAGAATCAGAGTGGCTAGATTTTAAACGAGAATATCACAAAAGCAAGATAGAGCTTGTTCACGATATTATTTGTTTAGCAAATGCAATAAATTTAAATAATCGCTACCTTATTTTTGGTGTTTCCAATGATCGATCTGTATTCGGGGTAGAGAATGATCCTAAGCGAATGAAGCAACACATGATTCTTGATACTCTAAAAAAGTCTAATTTTAACTGTTTGCCAATTCTATATCTACATACTATAGAGTATGGAAATCATGAAATTGACATTCTTGAAATAGAAAATCGACCTGATAAACCTTATTATCTAATAAAAGACAAGATTGAAAATGACCAGCCTGGCAAGCAAAAAATTATTCGTGCAGGTGTCTTCTACACCAGGTATGGCGATACTAACACACCCCTCAGAGAATGCGCTGATGAGATGTTTATAGAAAGGATGTTCCGTGAACGTTTCGGGATAGATAAGCCTCCCATAGAGAAGCTAAAAGCAAATTTAGAGAAAAAGGACCAATGGGTTTATAATGAAAACTCAGTAGATGGACCTTGTTTTTATGATCAATGGAACCCAGAGTTTAAAATTTCCCAAGATATTGAGTCCTCCAGAGAATTTGTTGAGGGGTGGAGTCAATTATTTCCTGATAGTAAAGCTTGTAAATATGAATTAAGTATAAATTATCATTCTACCCAGTTAGATAGTCTGTTCCTGGTTTCTTGCGATGGTGGAAGGTTTCAAACTATTCTTCCCAATGTTTGGATGTATGAAGATCCTAAAGATAAATATTGGTATTTTTCTTATTATTTTATAGAAAATTCTCTTGAGCATCTTGTAAATGAAGTAATCCAGCATACTCATCCTTCGGGTGGTTGGAGTACTCGTGGTTGGGCACCCGAATTTCCTATTTTTTC
>JAAKFP010000062.1 GCA_011065005.1 Chlamydiota bacterium
GTTACCGTAATGTAGTTCTCGATCACAACTGGTGGCAAAAAGATCGAGGCCCCTTGCTCGGATTCCTCAAAGAGACCCAAGACCCCATAGCCCTTGTGTATGACAAAAAAAAACAATATTTCATCGTGAATCCCGTCACCCGCGAACGGACACCTCTTGATGCAAAGAGTGCACAGACCCTCTTTCCCCTCGCAGCCATGTTTTACCATCCCCTTCCCGAAACGAAAATCAGCTTCTTCAATCTATTCCGCTTTGCCCTCAAAGGGATCCGACGGGAGTATTTCTCACTCATCGTTATTGGCATCGTAACTGCTCTCCTCTCGTTCTTTTTTCCTTTTGCCAACAAAGTGCTCTTCGATCAGGTGATCCCCAACTTTAATTTTTCCCTGTACACGCAGGTTATCTTCGGACTGATCATGGTCACCGCGAGTGTCACCGTGTTTAACTTCACACGCTCGATGATTATTTTGCGCCTCAATGGCATCATTGGACATCGCGTTCAAATGGCATTGTGGGACCGTCTGTTGAAACTTCCTGTACAATTTTTTCGGAAAATAGCCTCCGGAGACCTGATTCAACGGACATTCATCGTCGAAGTACTCCGGAGACAGGTAGGATCAAGCGTTCTGAACATCCTTCTCAGCAGTATTTTCTCCCTCCTCTATATTGTCATGATGGTCTACTACAGTCTCATTCTTACAGCCATTGGAGTCGGAATTGCCCTCGTCAGTATTGCAATCACTGCGGTAGTTCTCACGATTAAGATACGCTATGACAAGCAGATCCTCGCCTCAGAGGCGCAGATCAATGCTTTTTTAACACAGGCGATTCATGGGATCACAAAGATACGCGCAGCCGCAGCAGAGGAGCAGGTCTTTGCAAAGTGGGCACACGAGTTTGCGCACAATCAACGCCTCCAGCTCTCTTCTCTAAACTTAGGAAATGTCCTTCGCTCAGTGAATGCAACGTTAGGAGTGTTGGCTCCGCTGTTGATTTTTGGAGTCATGATCTGGATGATGGTTGCCTCGACCACAGAAATTTCAGGCCCCATCCTCCCTATGTCGATCGGCACCTTCCTCGCCTTTAGTGCCGCTTTTGCTCCCTTTTCACAATCCATTTTCTCCATCAGTAATAGTATCCTTTCTTTCATCACCCTCGTCCCTTTTTGGGAAAGGGTGCGCCCAATTTTTCAATCCGAGATCGAGACTACCAAAGAGAAGACAATCGTTCCTCTTCAGGGCAATATCCGCGTGGAAAACCTCTCTTTCCGGTACGAACCGAACAGTCCCCTCGTTCTAGAAGGGGTCGATCTTGAAGTCAAAACAGGGGAATTTATTGGAATTGTAGGGCCCTCCGGGAGTGGTAAATCGACACTTCTCCGCCTATTAATTGGCTTTGAAACCCCAGAAAAAGGGACCATTTACTTTGATGGCCATGAATTGTCCTCACTGGACCCCATACACCATCGCAGTCAGATTGGCACCATCTTACAGAACAGTAAAATCTTCTTTGGTAGTGTCTATGACAATATCGTCTGTGGGGGGCAGTATTCACCCGAGCAAGTACAGCAAGCCATTCAATTTTCCACCTTTGACCAGGACCTTGAACAGTTTCCCATGGGACTCGACACCATCCTCACCAGTGGAGGAGGGACTCTATCTGGTGGGCAGCGGCAGCGCCTCTTGTTGGCCCGTGCTCTCGTCAGTCAGCCCAAGATCCTCCTCCTGGATGAAGCGACCAGTTTCCTTGACAATCGGAGCGAGGATATTGTCAAAAAAAATCTCGAGAAGCTCGAGATAACACGTGTTGTCATTGCGCATCGATTGCATACTATCCGTCATGCGGATCGAATTTATATTGTAGACAGAGGAAAAATTGTTGATTCGGGGACATTTGAGGAATTATCAGACAAAAAAAGCCTCCTCTCTCTCTATCAGAAAAAGCAAAAGCTTTAATCGGGGGATCTATCCCCTAAAATCTGATGATAGACTCCATTTTTCAGTTAGGCTTCGGCAAGTTGCGCATTACCCATTGTACCGTCGCCATCTATATCTGAATTTACAAAATTCACTGTCAGTACACTATCTTGTGCCAGGGGACAAGGTCCGCCTAGCATACAACTTGGTCGGTCTGGTAGAGACAAAGTCTCAAAGTTACTTGTAATCTGAGTTTCTTTTTCCGCATATAGAAGGGCACCACCATTAATGTCTATTAGTTCTTCTTTATTTAATTTATGCATACAAAACCTCCTTATAATAGGTTTATTATCTACCTCTACTATCATTATAACATTTTTTTTATTAAATCAAAATAAAATTTTACTGTAACCGTTCACGCTCCCCTTTTTTTTAAGTCGCGAAGATTACGCGAAGTTTTTTTAGAATTTAGATCAATTTAGGGCGATTTTTGGGAGTTAAGTGATTTTAGGGTTATTTTCTTGAAATTCTTCGCGCTTTCTTCGTTTCCTTCGCGATCTTCGCGGTTATTAAGCAAGGGTCTGAACAGTTACGTTTTTTTTAGAAAAGCCTGCATTCCTGCTTCCTGGTAGCGAGCGGCTTCTTGCTGGGGGTTAGGCGCTTGGATGATGCCGCGGCCAACGATGATGATGTCGCAGCCGTTTTCCACGAGTACTTTTTCTGGTGTGTTGTACTGTTGACCTAGGGAATCGGTTCCTTTGGCGAGTTTCACTCCGGGACAGAAGTGTATAAAGCGAGGGTCGTCGGTGAGTTTTCTTTGGGAGATAAATCCAAATACAAAGTCGGAATGTTGCTTGGCCATGGTAATCGCTGCTTCGGTGTAGGAGCCTGTAGCTAAGGAGCCACTAGAGCTCATTTCGGCGACAAGCAGGGCGCCACGGCCTAAAGGGAGGCCAACCTCTTTCAGACCTTGAATGACTCCGGGGCCAGGAAGGGGGTGGGCGTTTGTGATATCTGCCCAGCTGGCGATCTCATAGATGCCATGTTGGTATTGCATTTTTGCTATGGCGCCAATGTCGGCAAATTTCCTGTCCTCGAAGAGTAGGAAGCGATGCTTTTCTGCGAGCTGTTTGAGTGTAGAAATAAACTGCTGGTTGAAATCTACCAGGATATCGATGTGGGTTTTTAGTACGCAGATATGTGGCCCTACGAGGTCGGCAAAATGGAGTAATTCTTCTGCCGTTGTCACGTCCGCGTTTACAGCCAGATTAGTTTTCTTCTCAGCCATGATTGAGAGCAATTTTTTCGCTGTTGGGTTTTGGCATAGTTGGGCTCTTTCGTCATAGTTCATGAGGGCATTAGTTTTGGTCATGGCTTATCCTTAGGTGGTGATTTGGTTGGCTTGAAGAAAGTTGGTCACTTCAGAAACAGTTGCAGAGGCAATCTGTTTATTAGATTCCAAGCAGTGTAATATCTTGGTGATGGGGAGTACCGAATGCAGACGGTAGCCGCAGCCTTCGAGACGTTGTTTTCCACCCTGTTCTCGGTCGATGAGAACGACTACATCGGTGACCTCTAGCCCTTCAAATTTCAGGGGATCTACCGTTTCGAAGATGCTGGAGCCGCTGGTGATAAGATCTTCAATCACGATACAGCGCTGGCCCGGGCTAAAAACCCCTTCAATGGCGCGCTTTGTTCCGTAGTCTTTGATCTCTTTGCGGCGCATGACCATGGGAATATTGTGAGTGAGTGATATTGCTGTGGCAATAGGGAGGGCTGTATAGGGGACGCCGCAAATGCAGTCGGTTTCCACATCTTTGATCTTTTCCCACATTGTCTCGGCAACATCTTTTAGTAGGTTGGGGTAGGAAACGATGAGTCTCAAGTCAATATAGATTGGGGAAACAATCCCGCTTTTCAGGGTAAATGTTCCGAACTTCACCGCTCCGATTGTAAATAGTCCATCAATTAACTTTTCTTGTACCATTTTTTTTGTCCTTTATTTTTTTTGAGAATTTAAAACACAGAGACACAGAGAAAAATGAGAATAAATTATTTTTTTCTTTGCGTCTTTGCGCCTTTGCGTTTAATTCTTCATTCTCCATCATGGAACCTCATCGCCAAATAGGGATCCCACATCATTCCTGTTGCTGTCATAGCTATGTCGGCGCCCTCATCCAGAAACTCTTGCAGGTGGTGGGGTCGTGTAGCACCTCCGGTGGCGAGAAGTGTGAGGTCGAGTTTTTCTTGATCGATGATCTTTCGTGCTTGCCGCGTAAATTCAAGGGCGGCTTCGTGGATGGGTGTGCCGCAGATGCCGCAGGTGATGCGATTCGGCCCGAGGGCGGGTTGCATGTTTTTGTTGAAGACTTTCATGCTGACTGTATTTAGGCCGCAAATGGCATGAACACCTGCTTTGGCAGCAGCTAGGAACGTTTGCTTCATGCAAGAAATATCGGGGAAGGCTCCAACTTTAATGATGAGGGGAGTATCTCCGATCGCTTTTACGATTCTAGAGGAAAATTCATAAACTGCGTCCGGGCTGGAATAGAGGCTTCCCTCGTCGTCAGCGACGTTGGGGCAGGAGTAGTTTGCTTCGATGATTTGGGCGCCGCACTCTTTGGCGAAAAGGGCTGTGTCGGCGAAGTCGTCGACAATGTCTACCCCATTGTGTGATGTTCCAAAAATGGAAACGATCATCACTTGACCTTCCCGGAGTGTGCTGTTAGCCAGAGGGATATCTTTTTGTAGGTATTCTGGGGGAAAGGAAGGGTTTCCGAAGGAGTTGGTGATTCCTAGGTTTTCGAGGGATAGATTTTTAGGGTGAGCATTTTGCATCACGTATTCTGGCAGGTGACCTGGCAACAGCGGCCCCTGTGTGGTTATGGGAACGACATTTGGGAGAGGATGGCTGCTGTGTGCGTGACTGCGAATCGTTTTGTAAGTGAGAATGTCGAAACCTAGATTGGCGGAAAGTTCTATCCACTTGGAGTTGAGAAGAGGTCCTGCTGGTATTCCTATTGGCGAGGCGATTTTGAAGCCGAGAAAGTCGATCCAATCTTGTTTGTCGGGCATGTTTCTGGGGGGAGTGATCCCTTCGAAGAAAGGGCCTTTCTGGGCGTTTTCCAGATAGGTTTTCTCGATGTCATAGATCGCTGTGGGTTCGGGCATTTCACTCATTGCTGTTATCCAATTTTAAAAATTTGTCCGCTAACAATTGTATAAACTGGCCACCCCTTTAGGGTTCTTCCAGAGAATGGGGACCAGCCGCATTTTGTTTTTAAGTTTGCATCGCAAACTTCTTTTTCCATCTCCAAATCGACAAGGACTAAATCAGAATTGTGGGGAAGGTGGAAGATGTTCTCAGGATTGATGCGCGTCAGGTAAACAATGTTTTCTAGAGAGAGTCTTTTTTCGTGATAAGCATTCAGCAAGAGGGGGAGCATCGTTTCAATTCCTGGAATGCCAGAGGGTGACTTGCCATAGGGTTGTTTTTTTTCTTCGAGAGTGTGTGGGGCGTGGTCCGAGCCGATCGTATCGATCGTGTTGTCATGGATTGCTTCCCATAGCGCTTCTTGATCATTCTTTGTGCGCACGGGAGGGTTCACTTGTACCTTAGCACCCCATTTAGTGTAGTCTTCTTCGGAAAGGAAAAGGTGGTGGGGTGTTGTTTCACCGTATACTAGAATGTTGTTTCTCTTTGCTTGACGGATCAGTTCCAGCTCTTCTTTTGTGCTCACATGGTGGATAAGAAGTTGTGTGCTATATTTTTCTGCTAGGCTGATTGCTTGTTCTGTGGCTTTAATCGCCGCGGACCTGTCTCGGATTTTTGAATGAACAGCGGGATCAGTTTGTGTGGCATAAAGGGCTTTGTTCTCTTTTAAGATCTTCTCATCTTCGGCGTGAACAGAAACCATCATATTTTCTTGTGCGGCAATTTGGAATACCCGGTCGAGAAACTGATGGTTGTCCATGATCAAGCCGCCGGTTGTCGATCCCATATAGATTTTGATTCCTGTGACTTCTCTTTTGACTCGGCCGATCTGCTCTAGATGATCTTTGTCCGCACCAATATAAAGGTGGTATCTTAGGGGGATCTTTGCTCGAGAGAGTTGATCATCGATAGTTCTTTTCTTTGCTTGACAGCTGGGAAGGTCGACACAAGGGGGGGAATTGTTTGGCATATCGCAGACGGTTGTTACACCCCCGGCGATGGCAGCTTGAGCTCCGGTGGTCCAATCCTCTTTGTATTCATGTCCTGGAGTGCGAAAGTGGACATGAGCATCGATCAGTCCTGGAAGAACTGTTAGCTTCCCTTTGGCATCGATCACTTCCTCGGTGGCGGATTCGATGTTCCAATCTTCAACTTGTCCCCCGAGCGTTCGTGCATTTTTGATGGTGATCATTCGGTTGCTACCTGATTTCCTGTTGAGTGAAGAGTTCTCGGCAGTAATGACATTGCAGGCGAATATTTTTCCTGATCCTTCGAAGCACTTTTAGTGAGCTTGGAATCTTATCGTGATTAGAGATGCACCTCGGATTGGGACAAGGAATGACCGCTTCTATGGTATTTGGAAGGGTGACCTTGAATTTGTTATTCACTTCGAAGTTATTGATGATGTTTATCGTAGCATCGGGAGCCAAGATTGCAACCTGGTTTGCTTCTTCTGGAGAGAGTTCTCGGCCTTCGATTTTGATGATGTCTTTTAGGTCCAGTTTGTTGCTTGGCAGGTTTAATCCTATGGTCACCTGTTTTTTGTGCGTCGCAATCTTGAGCAGCTGAACAATTTTTAGACCATATCCGGCATCAATGTGGTCGATCACTGTGCCATTTTGAATCGCTGAAACGGCTGGGGAGGATAGTGTGGTCATGGATCTCCTATGTTATCAAGCCCAATACGAGTCCGAGCAGAGCTTGGCGTGTGTAAACACCATTTTTTGCCTGCTGAAAATAATAGGCATGGGGTGTGCTGTCAACTCGAGTGTCGATCTCGTTCACTCTAGGGAGAGGGTGGAGGATTTTGAAATTCTCTTTCACGCCATCAAACAGTTCCGTCTTGAGGATGAATGCATTTTCTACTACAGCAAAGTCCTTTTTACTCAGAAATCTTTCTTGCTGAATTCTTGTCATGTAGAGAATGTCTAGCTTGTGGACAATCTCTTCCAAAGTTTTGTGGAACGAAAATTTCACCCCTTTTTCTTTAAGTTCATTGCAGATCGCTTTTGGCATTTCTAGATTTGGTGGGGAAATAAAATAGAGGCGACTATGAAAGGGGATAAGGGCTTGCGCTAGAGAGTGAACGGTTCTTCCCAGCTTTAAGTCTCCAACCATAGCGATGTGTAGATTTTCGAGTTGGCCCTGGCACTCCTGGATGGTAAAAAGGTCAAGGAAAGTTTGTGTGGGATGCTGGTTTGTGCCATCTCCGGCATTGATCACAGGTATGTCGACAGTGTCTGCTGCCAGTTGGGCTGCGCCCTCCAGGGAATGGCGAATGGTGATCACATCGGCATAGTGTTCCAGCATTTTCATCGTATCGTGCAGTGTTTCTCCCTTTGTTGCGGAGGTGTATTGCGCGTCAGAAAAGCCAATAACGGAGCCTCCTAGCCGATGCATTGCCGTTTCGAATGAGAGCCTTGTGCGTGTGGAAGGTTCAAAAAAGCAGCTTCCCAAGATCTTTTCTTTTAGTAGATTAGGTTGTGGATGATCTTTGAGCTTGTTGGCATGGTCGAGGATATGGAGGATCTCCTCCTTAGTAAAATCGCTGATTGCGAGGATATCTCTACCTTCAAATGTATTAGCCATACGTTCAGCCTCTTGAGCTTTTGTCATTAGCATTATCCCCAACTACCCTCTAACTTTCAAGAGTAGACTTGAATTTTCGATAAATTAATGATATCTGTGATTATGAAGAAAAAAAACTAAGGCATTGCAATGGCTGAAGTTGAAGCCGATAGAAAAGAAAAGATCGAGGAGGCGCACCAGCTCATTCTTACGATCATTCCAAAACTTATGAAGCACAGGCAGAGCGAACATGAGGATATAGAACAACGGCTTGGTCGTATGAAAATCTTTGTCAAAGTGCTGAGGGGATTGACATACTTCACCGCGTTTTTTGCATTTCTCGGAGCGTTCTATTTCTCGCAGTATGTGGCTATACTGATTCCCTACAGCCTCATCTGTTTTACCTTCATTTCATTTTCTGAAACCATGTGGTTGCATACTCTTGATGACCGAATCGCCAAAGCTGCGGAACGGGCTAATCCCACGGTTCCCGATCAAGTTCTCCGTTTTCTTGAGGTCCCAGAGGGAGTGAATCGTCTTAAGGCTATTTTTGCTGAGCCTTCCGACGAAATGGAATATCATCAAAAGTATATTCACATGCTTGTGGACTTGGGGAACACGTGTGGGTGGCTGGAGGGACGAATCAAGGACCTTCAAGATTTCAAGGATACAATGGTTGGAGCGGCAGACGATGCATACTCTTATGCTCCCATAAAATTTGATGCAGAATTTATTTCCGGCTGGAAAAAGACGTATGAGGAGCTACAGAAGGAGGTCAAGGAACATTTTGGAAAAGACCTCGACAATTTTCACCACAAGACAGTCGAAAACCCCACCTATTTTCTTACGCGTTTCCGTTCTTTCTCGCAATCTGACGTAGGGCAGAAATTAAACAATTTTCTGAGGTAGAATCATAAAATGACCGGTCTAATAGCCTTTAGCCGCTATTGGAGGTCTAACAATGGGGCGTACTGAAGATGCGCTTTTTTCTTTTTCTGCCTTCCACAAGTCATAAGCATTTTGCAAGTTCAGCCAAAACTGAGGTGTTGTGTTGAAGGCTTTACCTAATCTTACCGCCATCTCTGCGGTGACACCGATAGTCCCTTTACGCAAACGATAAAGGGTGTTCCTAGCTACATGTAGCTTTTTAGCTAGATCTTCTTGTTTAAGATCTAGGGGCTTTATATACATCTCTTCCAGGATGATACCTGGGTGTGAAGGTCTTCTCTTCATAATCACAACCTTAATGATAATCTATTAATTCAACATCATAAACGTTTCCGTTCTCAAATCGGAAAACAAGTCTCCAATTTCCAGAGACAGAAACGCTATAAAAACCTTTAAGGTCTCCCTTTAACTCATGAAGCCGAGATCCGGGAAAGTTCGCATCCTCAGGAACACAGGCTCCATGCAGTATGTCCAAAATTAGAAGAATCCTTTTATGAAGATTCTTACCTATTTTTGCGTTCCTTCCGTTTTCAAATAGATCTTTTAACTTCTTTTGTTTGAACTTCTTAATCACGAGAGACCGCTTTTTTATCTATATCTCCATTGTAACATATCGTGTTACATTTTTGCAAGAGTAGAGAAAAACGAGCCATAACTTTGTCACGAAGTAAGGAACTGTGCAAAAATAAGTTATACATTTCTGATATCACAGCGCTTCAGCTGCAAGGCGCAAATCCGTAGCCAACTTCTTAGTTTTCAAGGATTTGCAACGTAGCAGATGAAGATGCTGT
>JAAKFP010000063.1 GCA_011065005.1 Chlamydiota bacterium
GGTGGATATTTTCTTCGAATGGCTCCCTCACCATGGTTTAGACCCATCTCTTCTAGAAAATAAATCGATCGTTGTCGTAGGGAAAAAAACCTCTCAAAGAATTCAAGAAAAGGGAGCAACCGTTGCTATCACTCCCGAATGGGAAACCGCAGAAGGAATCCTTCAAGAGCTACAAAAGCTAGATTTAAGCAAAACACACTTTTTTTGGCCCCATTCGTCACTTTCACGTCCTGTTTTGTCGAATTTTTTCAAACAGAAAAGGATCCCCCTCGAAGAAGTGATCCTCTACGACACCCATCCCTACCAACCAGGCCCCCTGCCCCCTCTTGATTCTGTAGATGAAATTACCTTCACCAGCCCCTCCACAGTAGACGCCTTCCTCGAATTCTATGAAGAACTCCCTAAAGATAAGACGATTATAGCCATCGGCCCCGTGACAACAGAGCGTCTGAGGCGGGCAAGCTCCGGATAGCGAATTAACCTAAAAAACGCAGTTGAAAACAATCTCTAAGCACAATCTTTTGGCCCACAACCGCTTACAATGGAGGCCCCCTTCACCGTATGGGAATGTGACCCTCCATTGTAAGCAGTTATGAACCAAAATCTTGCACTTATAGATCATTTTGAACTGCGTTTTCTAGGATTAAACGCAAAGCGTGCCAGGCCCTTCAGACCTCCTACCAGGAAATAACATCGAAAATGAAACTATTTTGAACATGACTTTACTAACGCGCACACGACACCGCCATTTCTTGTGCGCGTCTCATTGTCGCGTACAAGAAAACAAAAACCGTGTGCGCGAAAGCTTGATATGCACACAAAATAGAACTTTTTTATGCGCGTAATTCTTGTTTGAAGCTATAGACAAAAAAGTTACTGATCCACCACTTTTTCTGAGGATCGTCTTGAACTTTGAAGGAGGGTAAATAGATCAGTATTTATGTAGAAGTTCTCATGTGCCATTTCTTCTTGAGTCAAGCCTAATTCACGGCGAACTCCTTTGATCATTTCCGGTGAGAAATTGTACTGATTAAGCATTTCTTCATATCCACAAAGCTAACGCTACTACTGTTTGTGGCGCATTTTATAGCACTTGCTATATTCTTTGCAACTGAATAAAAAAAGGTCCAGCAATTCCCGCTATTATTTTTTTTTGTTGTGCTGCTGGTTATACCCTGCTAAACTCAGAATCTATAAACACAAACAAAAAAGGAGATATCTCTCATGGCTAAAAAATTTGAACTCCCAGAATTACCCTTCAGTCTAGGTGACCTAGAACCTGTGATCACCAAAGAGATGATGGACTACCACTACAACAAACACCACGTTACCTACACACAAAATCTCAACAACCTTCTACAGCAATATGAAGATGCCCAGAAAAATTACGATCTCGAAAAAATGTTCGCCATCCAACCAGGACTTGCCTTTAATGCTGGCGGCTACATCAACCACAGCATCTTTTGGACAAACCTCGCCCCCAAAAGCAAAGGTGGAGGAACCCCTCCCGAAGGGCCATTGGCAAATGCGATCAACACAGAGTTCGGCTCCTTTGCCAACTTCACAGAAAAAATGAACGCCAAAACCATCGCCATCCAAGGTTCCGGCTGGGGCTGGCTCGCTTTCAATAAAGAAACCGGAAGGCTGGAAGTCACTACCAGCGTTAACCAAGAACTTCTCACCACCAAAGGGTTGACGCCACTGCTATGCTTCGATGTTTGGGAACACGCATACTATCTCAAATACAAGAACGCACGGGCCGACTTCGTGAAAGCCATCTGGGATATCGTAAACTGGTCAAATATCAGCGAAAGGTACCTGGTCGCAAACCCTGCAGGTAAATACGCGGTAATACGCGGCTAATTCCTTGTAAGCGTTCATACCCCTACATGTATAACCGCGAAGCACACGAAGAAAGCGAAGAATTTAACTATTTCATAAAAAATCTTCGCGTATTCTTCGTTTCCTTCGCGATCTTCGCGGTTATTAAGTAGGGGTCTGAAGGCTTACCATTTTTATTTGATTTATACGAAATAAATGTCTTTTTGCAAATAAAACTAAAAAAAATACTCTTTATAACCCTAAAACCTAGTTAATAATAGCTATAATTCTGTAAAAACCCTTGTGTTTATCGCGTAAATTTTTTACAATGATTGTTACCATTAAAAAAATGTGTGATCTTTAATGAGATTGTTTTCCAGAGATAAGCCCAAAATTAAGATCCAAACCTCAAAACGTGATGGCTTTAGCGGCTGGCTAAAATGCACACATTGCACAGAACTCACCCACACAAACGAACTCGAACAGAACAGGAACTGCTGCCCAAAATGTGATTACCACTACCGCCTCTCCTCTAAACAAAGACTAGACCTGCTCGTAGATCCCAATACCTTTGAGGTGAAGTTTGAAGAAGTTGTCTCCTCCGATCCCCTACAATTCGTCGATTCTGAGCCTTATCCCGATAGATTGAAAAAAGCCAAAGAAAAATCTACAAATAGTGAAGCAGTAATTGTTGGAACCTGCCAAATAGAAGGACACAAAATTGCCATCGGCGTACTCGACTTTAGTTTTATGGGAGGTTCCATGGGCTCTGTCGTTGGAGAACGTTTGACAAGGACCATCGAATTCGCCCTAGAAAAGAAACTCCCTCTCGTCATTGTATCCACGTCTGGAGGAGCCCGCATGCAGGAATCGACACTCTCGTTAATGCAAATGGCGAAAACCTCCGCCGCACTCTCCAGGCTCTGTGAAGCCCGTTTACCCTATATTTCGATACTCACCAACCCAACCACTGGAGGAATTACTGCCTCTTTTGCCTCCCTCGGAGACATCATCATCGCCGAACCCAACGCTCTGATCTGCTTTGCCGGCCCACGTGTTATAGAACAAACCATCGGCCACAAACTTCCTGATGGCGCGCAAAAATCAGAATTTCTCTTGAAACATGGTATGATAGATTGTATTGTGAGTCGCCACGAGTTAAAGTCAAAGCTAGCGGAGTTCCTTGAAATGCTTACTGGCAATGAACGAAGTAACGAACAAACGAAAAACGCTACACCAAAAGAACGAAAAGCCACCAGAAAACAAACAAATTGAGAGCTTTATGTCAAAACAACAGGAATATCTCGAGATACCAACTCAGAGTGTAGAGGAAAATCATCTACCAACCTACAGCTCCGAATGGGCATCCGGCGCGGATGTTAGAGCCCATCTCGATGAGGACTTGCCTCTTCCTCCAGGAAAGTCGGTTTTGGTGCCGACGGGCTTGCGTTTCGCAATCCCCGAGGGGTATGAAATCCAAGTTCGCCCACGTAGCGGTCTAGCCTTGAAACACCAAATCACCGTACTGAACACTCCGGGAACCATTGATTCCGATTACCGTGGAGAGCTGGGGGTCATTCTCATCAATCATAGCAATGAAATTTTCCTCATAAAACCGGGGATGCGAATTGCCCAACTCGTCGTAGCACCCGTTATTCAAGCGAAGTTTTTCGCAGCAAACGAGCTAGCAGAAACCTCTCGAGGATCGGGTGGTTTTGGCCATACGGGTTTCCACTAAACGATATTCCTGTGCTAAATACGATGCCTATGAAGATCATTACCAACTATCTAGACCCCAAACTCTGTACTTTTCTGGGAGTAAAATCTAGAAACGAAGCCCTACAAGCCTTAGTAGAAGTCACTAACACCTCGGGAAAGATCCAAAATAAAGAGGAATTCCTCCAAGCTCTCGTGAATCGAGAAACAATTGTCTCAACGGGAATAGGGATGGGAGTAGCTATTCCCCACGCAAAGCTCTCCTCTTACGACGACTTCTTCATCACCATCGGCATCCTTGATGAAGGAGTAGACTGGGATGCCTTGGACAGCGCTCCTGTACGCATTATCTTTATGATTGGCGGACCTGATGACAAGCAGACGGAATACCTACAGATTCTATCTGAATTGACCATGGCGATAAAAAATGAAGAAAGAAGAAAAAAAATCTTAACTTTGAAATCTGCAGAAGCTATTATCGAATTATTCGCAAACTTCTGAGTCCCTAACAGGGAGGTAATAATGGACTTAAAAATCAAGGATGTCGCCGATCTTTTGAATGTTCCGGAGACAACAATTGAACAGTGGCTGATGGATGGTAAGATCCCGGCATACCGCATCAATGATCAATACCTATTTAATCGTTGTGAGATTGAAGACTGGGTTCTCAAAAAAAAGATTGGTAAAAACAATGGCCCTTCTTCATTTGAGAAACAACAAAAGGAAACAACGGGTCTTCCAGCCGATAAAGCTGTGCGTGGCGGAAGTAAACAATTTAGTTTATACCGAGCTATTCATAAAGGAGGAGTCTTCCAAGAAGTTCCGGGTAGCACAAAAAAAGAGGTGATCAAAGCAACAGTAAGTCGGATAGCGTCGGAGTTAGATATGGACGCTGAAGTAGTGGCGGATTTATTACTGGAACGAGAGAGGCTGCAATCGACAGCTTTGAACAATGGGATCGGCCTCCCACACACCCGGGACTGTCTCCTGACCACCAATCAAGATGTTGTAACCATTGTTTTTCCAAAAAACCCTATTCCTTATGATGCTTTAGACGGCGAGCCCGTGCACACCCTTTTCTTTTTGTTCGCTTGTGAAGACAAGAACCACCTGCATCTA
Source organism: Chlamydiota bacterium (assembly GCA_011065005.1). Lineage (GTDB taxonomy): Bacteria > Chlamydiota > Chlamydiia > Chlamydiales > Waddliaceae > JAAKFP01. The sequence continues at coordinate 4,657 of JAAKFP010000063.1, forward strand.
CTGGCAAAAATTGCACACTTTACCAGCCAACAGAAAACACAGGAACTGCTTCGGCTCAAGCCCTCAAAGCAGAACCTTCTGGAATATATCAAGGATTGGGAAAGTAATATAAAATAGGAACTTTAGGTAACCGTTCAGGCAATGGTGTCAACTTAAGAAATAAAATTAAACGCAAAGGCGCAAAGACGCAAAGAACACCTTAATTTCTTTGCGTCTTGGCGCCTTTGCGTTGAAATTCCCAGCCTGAGTTGACACCATTATCGAACGCTTACAGCAACTCTGATATCGCTTGATGAATTTTTGAGGTGTAGTCCTGATAATTTTCTTCAAGATCCCTTTCCGTCATCTCAACAAGGATGTCTGGTATTACACCAAGGTTTTCGATAGGTTTTTGATCTATCCTCTGGGCGATCGAACCCGTAAAGGAAAATTCACGAACACCAAAAAGGTTGGGGTAGGTATGACAAAGGACATAGCCTCCAGCACCGGCAGTATTGGTTCCAAGGATTGTCACCCGAGAGTTATCTTGAAAGATCGCTGGGAAGAAATCTCCACAGGAGAAGTCAAGCTGGTTGACCAACAAAAGTATGGGTTTAGAATAATGCCCTTTTGGGTGGGGTTTGAGAAAGTCAATACCAAACAAATACTCAGGGTTCGTAAAGGTTCTATCTTCATCCCATTCATTGATGACAAACTGGAAAAACTTTTTCATCTTTTGTGCTAATGCAAAATCCACGGGATACCCCGCCATGTTGCTGCCGATAAGATCTCTAGCATCCTCATCATTTCCCACCTCTTCAAGCTCGTGAAGGTGTTGAATGGCAAAAAAGACCTCCTCTTGGGTGATAGTCATTCTATGGGTGGGAACAACTAGGGGTTCGTCTGAAAGCATTGATGCCAATGCATACATGTAAAAAAAGTTGCCTCCTGGATTACTGACCTGATCGACAATGAGAGCATCTGTCTGCTCTTCAAAAGTCTTTATGATTTCTGCAAACTTCTCAGCGGAGTGGCTGCCAGCACCGTAATGGGGTATTCTAACATATCCAATACGCTTCCCTTCGTCATTGAGATAGATGTAGGCATGAAAAGGATTGTCTTCAGAAACATTCCATACCGCCTCTCCCAATGTAGGAACGAAACTTTTCTTCGCTCCAATGAAGCAGTCTTCATCATCATCTTCTTCTCCATCCCTTTCCATGAGAATCGTGGGATCACTTTTTTTGTGAAAAGCTTGACCACGCCTGAAGAGAGCCATCTTATAATTCCTATAGATAGGGGTTGTCATATCCTTATAGAAGAAAGGATGCTCCCCTAAAGGTTTTTTCTTTAATGAGTTTGTTAGATGATAGTTCGACCCATCAAAGGAAAGAAGCTTACTCTCCGCAGCAGCCAACAGAGGACTGAGGGAGCTACTAATCTCCTCCTCAAAGTAGGACCAACTCATGTTGTAGGTCGTCACTTGATTTGTTCCAGCATGTCGAACCGTTACGGAAACAGGGCCGCTGGGAACAATATTTCCCCAGAGACCGAGTCGCATTGTTAAAATGGATTCGGCTATTGCTTGATCGGTATCAGAAAATGGCTTGCAAAATTCGCTTCTCTTAAGCTCTTGAATAACCTCATCCACAGGCCTTCCATCAAAGAAAAGGACTTCGTCTCCGTTATTTAAAGAAGCTTCCAATTCCGCAAAATGAGGTTTGTGGACCCAAGCCACATAGTACTTACCATTCGTGCTGTGAACACGAAAAGGGAGAAAAGCTGCTTCTGTGGAATAGAAGCCCACTCCAACATGGTAGTCTTTTGTTGAGTTGAAAAAACCAAGAAGGGTGCGCTGGAAATCTTTAAGAGTGACCCCATCAGCTCCTTCAACAGTAATTTTAGCGCGATTTATTTGCTCGTCGAGATCCCAATTTGTATATTCTCTTTTCCATTCCGCAGGAGCATACATGACTGCAAAAATGCTCTTAATGGAGTCCAGGTCGGCCACCATTTTATTCTTTGTCTCTTCTTGGGAGATGCCTGCATATCCCAGGAGGGGGGTGATGAGTAATACCGTCGTAAGAATAAATTTGTTCATGGGAACCCTCTTTCTATCTAATTCTAAAACACAAAAGGACTATAATTTTAAAAGAACATCTTATTGCTGTCCATCAAAACTGGTAACCGTTCAGACCCCCGTTTAATAACCGCGAAGGAGGCGAAAAAAACGCGAAGATTTTTAATAAAAGCAAATCAAAAATTGATCGAGTTCTCAAAATATTACCTCAAATTAACCTATCTTCTAAAGATCTTCGCGAAATCTTCGCCTCTTCGCGTTCTTCGCGGCCTAAAACAGGGGGGCGTGAAGGTTATTCAAAACTGAAAGTTGAAATCGATTTTACAAACGTGCGTAAGGCCCCAAGAACCCTCATTTTTATTATGCTTCTGCAAATAGGAGAAAAGGGTTCCGAAAGCCTCGGATAATGGAAACCGCATTCCCACTTCCCAACGGTTTTGAGTATACCTCCGTCCCTTCTGGAAAAAGGCTTCCTCGGATAGGAAGGGGGTATATTTTATCGACTTGAATGTACAAGGATAGGCGACACATAATCGATGGCGATAACACCACTGTTTATCCGAAGACCTGTATTGAAAGCGATTGCGATCGGAAATTTCTAGACAGAAGCATTTAAAAGATTTTATTAGATCAAAAATGGGCTCCCTGCTCGTTTTCCACTTTGATTTTTCGGCGTTTGTTTCTTTAGTTTCTGACAGCCGATAAGAAGGACCAATAACCCACGAGGGACAGATCTCATACCGCAAATTGAATTGAACATATCTAAAAAACACTCGCCTTCCAATTTCTTTCCAGCGAAATTCTGTATCTACACTCGCACTCCATTGATCATCCATCCTTTTTTTTATTGTGTCTCTGTTCCATACCTCCGTTTCACTACATTCACCCAGACCTACAATAAAGAGCAAAGCAACAAGAAAAGTGATCAGTTTAGTTGTTAACACTTCAGTACACCTCAGAAGCGATTAATTTCATCAATAAGCACACGAACCAGACCCAAATCCTTGCGGGTGTGATGGAAGACAAGTCTTGGAAGCTCAAGGAAGTCGTCTTCACCAGGTAAAGCTGCACTCAACCGCATCGAACCCTTTTGCACTAGAGGAGAAAACTTTTGGTTTAAGAACTCGACCTGTTTTTCGGTCAGAGGGCTCAACATCCTGATCACAAAATCCTCTCTCACATAGCGACTGGAGTGGTATCTTCGATAAAACTGCAGAATATGCTTAACACCTTCCTCTATAGTCGGTGCAATATAGAATAGGCCTATGTCTTCGGGAGAAATCCATCCATTGTCGAGCAAATTCTTTTCGACATAGTTTTCCCAGTGATGCCAATAAACCCCATTGGGTCCCTCCATAAGCACCACAGGGATGATGTTCCCCTTCCCTGTCTGCATTAGAGTTAACATCTCGAAAAGCTCATCCAACGTCCCAAAACCCCCGGGAAACACAGCGATCGCATCGGAGTGGCTCATAAACATGAGTTTCCTCGTAAAGAAATAGCGAAAATAGATCAACTTTGGGTCCCCTTCAATGATTCGATTGCTTGGTTCTTCAAAAGGAAGTCGAATTGACAAACCGAAGCTACTATCTGGGGAAGTTCCTGCCATACCTGCCTTCATGATACCGTCCGCTGCACCGGTAATGCTCATCCATCCATTTGTTGCCAAGGACCTGCTAAATTGTTCCGCTGCAAGATAGTCGGGATGATCCTCAGGAGTTCTTGCGGAGCCAAAGATGCTGATCCGATGTGTGCTTGGATACTCGTTGAATATGCGGTAGGCGTAACGCATCTCTTTGAGGGCACGGGTAATTAGCTTCAGCTGACCGGTATTATGTCCTTCGGTTAAAAGCCTCAAAGAGGTCTGAATCTGTTGTGTGATCAATTCCCCTTCAAAGGTGTCCTTTTGCCCTCCACACACTTCAACCAGATCTTGAATAGCTGTCACGATCTTTTGATCTGAAACATCAATATCAACCATACGAACCTTTCTCCTTATATTCCCTTGCCAGCAAATTTATCCTGTAAAAAAACAGTAGTTAAATGTCTATAGGATTAGAATCCGGAAATATATCAAAGACATAGATACTATTCAATCATCGTAAATGGGGATACATATGACAAAGATCCTGATATTACTCTTTTTCTTTGGATTGCTGGCATGGATTGTGGGCTCTATCGTCATTTGGTCGATCCGGAATGGGATTTCCCCAATGCCTACCTCTCGAAAAGCGAAAAAAAGCCTGCTGTTCCTTCTACCCAGAGATCTTAAAGGAAAAGTCTATGAGCTAGGTTCCGGCTGGGGAACACTCGCTTTTCTCCTGGCAAAAGCCCTTACTAAGTGTCAAATCATTGGCTACGAGTTATCTACCTTCCCCTATTTCATCTCAAAGCTACGCCAATGGCCCCAACGACTACCCAACCTCACACTCGTACGTGGCGATTTTTTTTCGATTCCCCTCGATGATGCTTCTCTTATTGTCTGTTACCTTTATCCAGGCGCTATGAGGCGGTTAAAGTCGAAATTCGAAAAGGAGCTTAAACCAGGGACTTGGGTGATCAGCAACACTTTTGCGATTCCAGGGTGGGAACCTATGCGGATAGAGGAAACCGGGGATATTTATCGGTCAAAAATCTATCTCTACAGGGTGTAAATATAAATTTG
>JAAKFP010000064.1 GCA_011065005.1 Chlamydiota bacterium
ATGCTGTCCTATCATCTTCACTTGCTTTGTTGCAAATCTTTGGAAACTAATAAGTTGACTGCAGATTTGCGCCTCGCAACTGAAGAGCTATAACAGCCTAAATGTAAAGGTTATTTCTTCTAGTCTCCTTACGAACCAACAAATATTTGAAGTGGTTCTTATTCTTTTACACAAAGCAGGTCATTCAGAGGTTTGACTACGTATCTCCACAAAATGGCGTAGACGATAGGTGCCAGGACCAGAGGATAATACTGGTACTCTTCAAACCCTAAAGCTGCTGGCACCTTTTGCCAGAATATCCCGTAAATAGCGATTAGTAATCCGAGAGATCCACCAGTGAGAAAGTACCTTACAGTGAGGCTCCCTGGGAGAAAGTTTTTGCAAATCGCAAAGTATAGCAAATTCCATATTCCCCAAATCACGGGGATCATGTGAATGAAAGTAATTCCCAAAAGCTGTGGTTTGCCATATGTTATGGCTGTGCAAAGCAAAATGGGTAAAACGATGGTTGGGAGAACAGTCCCAGCAATAAACGCACGAAAATAGTTCATAGAATCCTCCTTGTTAACACAGCTTAATACATATTATTTTATAATATTATGCAAGGTTTAACGAGTTCGATCTCGGGTTAAACGATAAGGAAAAGCGCGAAAAATGCCCCTGTTAAGAGGAGAGAGTAAGCCCAGATCAGGTCGAAATTGATCCAGGATTTCTTCAAGAGTTTTAGGTTCACCGTCGAATAAATAAACACCGCTGCGAGGGAAGAGGTGAGAAGGTAGCCGAGAGAGTGAATGATGATGACGAGTGCTGAGACAGGGAAGGTGGGTTCTGTATCGGCGAGAAAGGGGAGAAGCATCACGCCTGCCCCGTGGGCTGTTGCGATCAAGAACGACCAAAAGCCCACCGAAAGGTAGCTCGACTGCAGTCCTAGCCAGGAACGATGCCCCTTCCTTAGCAAGTGATAGGTCCCACAGGTTAGCAAAAGAAACACTACGGTCCATTCTACTATAGGTTTGGGAATGATCTTCTGAAGTTCCATATAGCCGAGTACTACCATTGTGATAGAAAGGAGATGTCCAAGTGTTAGGACAACGAGAGCAACAAAAAGTGCTTTGGTCGATTTTCTTTGAAATCCGAGGGATGTTGCCAGCAGCCAACCCATAGCGGGATTGATCCCATGATAGAGTCCCAAACCAAAGATGATGAGAAGCGTGTGTGTTAACGTCATGAAAACCAGTAGGAGTCTGTTGAGGCGTCTCCCCCTTCTAAGCGAATCTGGTGAGGACGTTCATCTCCAAAGTCAATGAAGAAATCGGGATCGAATTCCATTCCTCCCTCCGGATCGGCATTAACTTTCACCATCCATCCTTTGATTTCATCGGGATAGAGCTGGTCATCAATGGTGCTGTAAAGGGAGTTCGTGAAGTAGAGGTGGCGACCATCTCGACTACACTCGACCATCTGAGGTCCTCCATTCAGAGCTTTTTCAGGGTGTTTCGGGTGGGGAGTTCTCGATACGATGCCTCCGATCTTTAGAGTGGCCGTGTGCTTTGGATTGAAAGGGTCGCTCACATCGTATTGAAGAAGTTCTCCTGTTCCCCAGCAGGAAACGTAGAGAAGGCGGTCATCGACGGAGAGTACGATATCGCTCACCAAGGGAGGAACAGCTTTAAAGTCGGCAATGAAAGGGGGGAGGAGATCGCTTTCACTCGGTTGTGCGGGGATCTCTATCACCTTTTTTGCTTTCCAGGTTTTATCCTCCAGGTACCACAGCCAAATTGATGAAGACAGATCTTTCGTAGAAATGACTACGCTAGCAAAGCCATACGCTTTCGCAGGGTCGTGAGCAGGTCGCAGTTCAAGAACCATTTGATGCTCTTTTCCGAGGTCGATTTCTTGGATGTGCTTTCGGGTAGTGAGATTGAAAAAGTGCAACCTGTGTCCATATTCACAGTTCAAGATTTTTTCGGCAATCAGCCCTGATTCATACATCTTGGGGGAGCCCCATTCACTTGTCACGAGAGTGTCGTGACCGAGATGCCACCAGAAATCGTAGCTATAATACTGAGGCCCTTTATCGAGCTCCCAACGTCCCAACACCTGAAAAGTGTTGTGGTCGAGGTAGAGGATCCCTCCAGGCCCATCGCCCTCGGGATTTCCCAGAGCGCTGACATAAATCCCGTTGGGACCACAGTGGATGGTATGGAGCCGAGAGTAACCGGTTTTCTTCTCTATTTCTTCCGGTTCGATCGTCTGGTGAACAGTTAATTTTCCTGACGGGTGTTTGGTGTCGATGATATAGAGCCTTGATGAGCGAATCCCTGGGACAATCAGAAACCTTCGTTCTATATGGGGGTGTGCGGCAAAAGGGCATAAGCAAGAGCTGCAAGCATTCCAACCAAAATGGTGGAGTTCGTCTCCTACATAGGGGAGATCTAAACGGTCAAGAACCGTTCCATAGGTTCCCGAGTTCGGATCGAGATCGATTTTGACGATTGCGTCGGGTCGTTCATCACCATAGCGATGCAAAACCGCCACGTAGGCGCAGGTCTCACGTGGAGATTCCATAGCAATTTTTGGAGATGGATAAAAGGTTGGCTCGGGAAACATTGAAGTCATGGCACTCCCCCAAGGTTAAGTTTAAGACAACTTAACAGTTACCAGATTCTCTGCTCCAGGTCAAATGATTATTTGAACCCAATAGAAATGCTTAATTGCCGCACCCAACAGCCCTATTTAGATGATGATGAAATGATGGATGAAGAGTGATAGGCCCGGGCTCAATGGTGCCAACTTAAAGAAAAGACTTTACCACAAAGAGAATCATTTTTCTCTCTGTGAACTCAGTGGTAAATATTTTTTTTTATTTTTCTACTTCTTAGTTACAGTCGATAGTTTTATGATCACCAGAGCCAAAGGTATTAAATTGCAGCAGCATAGGGTGTTCCCGAGCCACATTTTTAATGGTAAGGCTATCGGATTTAAGAGGTTTGTCGTGGATTCTATCTTTGTAAGTTGGTCTGCATGGCGAGGGCTCGTGGAAATAGAATGCTATTTTCTTTGTGGACGTGGTGGTGCATGCTAGTTTCCAGCTCTTCTAATCTGCTAAATAACGCAAGGTAAGAGTTACAGGCGTTTTCAGGAGGAGTGTAATTCCTGGTGAGGGAGCGAAGTTTGTGCAGAGCATTACCAGCGGCATCATGTTCTTGTTCGAGTTCCAGAATTGGCTGTTTTAGTTGGGTCCCTTCTGTTTGTGCAGCTTCAATCTTTTTGATGGCGGGAAAAACAAGATCATCCTCTTTTCCCATATGTACCATTAACTCAGCTTGCAGTTTAGAATAGATGTCGCGGATCTCGAGAAGTTCGGGGTGTTTATCTCCGTGCACTCTAGCTACTTTTTCGACAAGCTGCGTGAGTTTAGGGAGTTCTTCAACGAGATAGCTGTGATAGGTGGTTTGAATGTGATCGATGAGATCGCTAAGAGATTTCTGGGTCCAATTTTTTTCGTCGGTGGTTTCGGTCAATTGTCTTTTTATATCATTCAAAACCACTTGGGGATCGATCCCTTTTTTCTGGCAGGCTTCTCCTAATGTCTTTTTGCCTCCGCAGCAATAGTCTATCTGATAATTTTCGAAAACTCGTGAGAGGCTGCATCTCTGTGCTACAATTTCTCCGATCTTAGATTCAGCAGTAAAACAATCCATATTTTCTTTCCTTCCATGATTATCTTGCGCATAACTCGTGCCCACTTGCAACGAGAAAGAAGTTATAAGTACAGCAGTTGAAGTGATTAAAAACAAGCGAATTTTCATTATCTAAACTAAATAAAGTTGAATGAGAAAAGTCTTTATACCAAATTTGCCAATTTAAGACATAGAGATTTATTCAGACTTATCCGGTATAAACTTCATGGCTAGGGAGTTGATGCAGTACCGCTTTCCTGTGGGGGGAGGCCCATCATCGAAAAGATGTCCTAGGTGCGATTCACATCTGCTGCAGAACACTTCGGTCCTCTTGTAGAAGAATATGCGATGTCCCTTTTCGCGTAATATGACGTTTTCGGGGCAGATCGGTTCCCAGTAACTTGGCCAGCCGGTGCCGGAATCATATTTTGTTTGGGAGCTAAATAGGGGAAGAGCGCAGGCCCCACAGACATAGGTTCCCGCTTCTTTATTGTCGTTGTAGGCATTGTCAAAGGGGGGTTCTGTTCCTGCTTCTCGTAGAATATAAAACTGATCGGATGTTAGGCTTTTTTTCCATGCCTCTTCACTGCGAATGATTTTTTTTCCATCAAAGCGTGTGTTCACGGTACACTCCTGGGCAAATAATCCAATGGTTTGAAAGGATAAAAACAATAGTAGCAAAAGTAACTTAATCGTCATTTCTGGTTTTCTTCCCAAAGCTCCTGTAGGCGCTCATCGCGTCCACAATTATATCGGTAGAATTTGTAACGAAGGGGGCTTTTTTTATAGTATTCCTGATGGTATTTTTCCGCAGGGTAAAAGGGCTTTGCGGGAAGGATTTCAGTATAAATAACGGAAACGGCCTTTTCGTTTAGGAGATGATCTCGCGATTGTTCTGCCAACCTCTTCTGTTCGTCATTATGGTAAAAGATCGCTGAACGGTACTGGCTGCCGATATCGCAAAACTGGCCCTCTTGATCTGTAGGGTCGATGTTTTTCCAATAGATTTCCAGCAGTGTTTTGTAGCCGATCTGGTTGGGGTCGTAGATGATTTGAATTGATTCGGCGTGTCCGGTGTTGCCGGAAGAAACTTGCTCGTAGGTGGGGTTTTCCACGTGACCACCGGTGTACCCTACCGTTGTTTCGACAATGCCTTTTCTGTCCAATTCATCAAACAGATGTTCCATGCACCAAAAACATCCCCCCGCAAAGGTTGCGGTTTGCAGAGATTCGTGGTTAGATCTGTCGGAGGGTTGTGCGTGCATATTGGTACCTAGAAAGAGTGTTAAGATAATGGGGAGATAAAACAGTTTTTGCATATGTTGCCTCATAATTATTCAATACTCAAAAATTGTTTTTTTTGGAATAGTCTTGTTTGACGTGATCGTTCAGGTCTCGACTCAATCACCGCGAAGATCGCGAAGCAAGCGAAGAAAACGCGAAGTTTTATCAAATAATCTTCGCATGTTCTTTGTTTTCTTCGCGTTTTTCGCGGTTAACACATAGAGGTGAACGGTTACTTGTTTGACTGTTTTGGAAGAGGAATAAAGATGGCTAAGTTGAAACTGGATTTACATGATGTTTACAATAAGGGACGAGCTATTGATGAAGAGCTGAATCGTGTCATTCACGAGGCAGTAGAGAAAAAGATTTCCTTGGTGGAAATTATTTCCGGAAAGGGGAGCGGTCAGCTCAAGAAAAAGGTCCTACGTTTCTTAGATCAGAAAGAGATCAAAGCGCTAATACACCGTGTTGAGAAGGATAGCAAAAATTTCGGGCGCATTTTTGTGCATTTTAAGCACTAATCCTTTAAAATGAGTGGCGATTGATTTTTTTTACCTGTGACGGAATCTATGAACAAGCGCTATCGCCTCATTATGGGAAAGAACTGCATTCGGGAAGTCTTGCGATTGGATCCCGAAAGGATTGTGGAGGTTCGCACTTGCCAAAGGTCCAAAGCAGACCCCCTGTATGTGGAGCTATTAAATAGCAATATTCCCATTCGTGAAGTATCCAAAAAGGAACTTGCTCAGCTGGTTCAGTCCGAATCCCATCAATCTTATGTCGCAGCTGTTAGGGAGCGGGGACAGCCGGGAATCAAGTCCTTTCTTGAAGAATCCACAGAAAAAAGTACAAGCGTGGTGGTGATGCTTGATTCCATCTATGATCCCCAGAACCTTGGAACGATTCTTCGTGCTGGAGAGTGTTTTGGGGTAGACCTGGTGGTCTATTCCAAAAATCGGGGTGTTGACATCACTCCCGTTGTGAGTAAAGCAAGCTCTGGCGCTACAGAACTTGTTTCGATAGTCAAAGTGTCGAATTTAGCAGAGACGATGAAACTCTTTCAGGAGGCAGGCTATTGGGCTGTGTGCGCAGAAGCGGGGGAGGGGTCACAAAGTGTCTTCGAATTTCAATTTCCGGAAAAAACGCTGTTGGTTCTTGGCTCCGAAGGGGAGGGGATACAGCAGATACTCAGAAAAAAATCGGACTTTTCAGTAAAAATCCCCATGCTTGGAAAAATCGATTCCTTGAATGTCTCACAAGCTGCTGCGGTGTTTCTTTCTAGCTACCGAAGACAATGGAATAAACATGCCTAAAACTTTATCTTTTCAATAATAAATGATTCAAATATAATGACTTCTTAAAAATAAAACTTAGGTATAAAAAAATGAAGAAATATTTAGTATGTTTTTTGTTTTGTTGTTCAGCTTTAACAGCTGGCATTCCCATTAGTGGAGATTATCTCGGCCCTACTTTTCAGCTCATTGAGAGGGAAGGCAAGGAAAGAATCGGAAAAAAACTTCGTAAAAATGGCATAAGCAAAGAATTGGAAGTTTTTTTTGATTCCATCGGGGCTACTGAGGATTGGGGGCATATTGGATATCACGGAGCAAACCAAGGCTACCGCGTCTATCAAGACATCATCCGCTTTACTGTTGAAGAAATTTTAGATATTCCCATAAGGGATGATTTTCATTTCTTTCGTGTTCCCGGAGATACTGCCTTAAATTTAAATTCAGTAAGCGCATTTGTAAAATATTGGGGGAAAGATAAAGTCGACACTAAATCTGACACCCGGGCCAAACAATTGCTTTCTTTAAATTTTGGAATCTATTCGAACTATGACGAAGAGGGCTCTTGTTCAATCTACCTTTTTGCTAAAGACAAGTCCAAACACAGCGTTAATTACTCCAAACAGCTCGCTCCATTTTTTAAAAAGCTGGGCATTAACACCAATGCATTAATTGACCTTTTTGAAATAGCTAGAACTTATCTTGATAAAGAGGGCGGAATTTTACTGCAGTTATCAGAAAATTCCCATTTATATGATGACAATTTCGAAGCATATAATTTTTTGGATACTCAGGGTTATCCGTCTAGAAAGGCAGGTCGCCGCTGGGGATCTTTGCTTCTGTCAAATCACTTTGAGTGCCTTATGACAGATTATTATGTAAATTCTCAGGTCAATATTGCTCCTCAGTTTCGTCTTTTAATGAACAATCGCTATACTCTGAATCCCCTTTCCTATTTATCTGTTCGAAGATATGATCTTTACGACCCTGAAATAATTCTTGATTATGAAAAAGCATTGCGTGAATATATCAGAAACATCAATTTTGATGCCGAAAAAGTAAGTAGATACCGTCAAGAACTTCTCGATATATGGCAAGCTGATGATCAATTATTTTAGAATTCTCATTTTTGTTATTTTTGCTCTTGGCTTTTCTCTTGAAGCTGCGGCGCCGGGCTCTCATCTCTTTTTTGCTGAGTGGTGGATTGACGCAAATGGAATTTTCGATCAAAATTGCCGAGACGAATTTATAATCGGCAATCTTTTTCCCGACATTCGATATCTTGGAACTGTCAAGCGAAGAATGACTCATGTAAAAGGCGTTAATAAGGATGATATCAAAAATGCAGATAGCTATTTTAGAGCCGGGATTTTGCTGCACTCTTTTGTCGATGAAGAAAGGGAAAAATTTGTCAAAAAATATAAAATTTTCAAAAAATTAGATTTTATTCCCAAAAAAGGGAGAGTTTTTTTTCTTAAGCTATTGGAAGATGAAATTCTTTGGGAAAATATTAATCTGCCACAAGCTCAAAGCGCCCTGGAGAGCATCTATCCGGAAGAAGCCGACACGGGAGTCGATCTTGAGACTATCAATGAATGGCACAGTTTAATGATCGACTATTTCAAGCAAAAACCATCTGTTCTTCTCAAAAATTTAAAAGAGAAAGATCTTGGGTTTTTACACGCTGATAAAGAGACGGTAGCCAAATGGTCGGAGATTTTGCCGATTCTGGCTAAAGATCCGGACTTTATCCAATATATGGAAAAATTAATTGCTCATTTTGACAGGCGTTGTTGCATTAATCACCATTAAGGAGTTGTTATGTCCGAACCGAAAGTAGTGAATAGGTGGTTAGTGGTTGTCGGGGGCACCATCATTCAGCTATGCTTAGGAGCCGTTTATGCGTGGTCAGCATTTACTCAGGAGCTCACTGAGGGGCCTTTTAACTTTAGCCGAATGCAAACGCAGTTGATCTTCTCTGTAGAGTTGCTAACATTTGCGATCGTTATGGCCCTTGTTGCTGGTAAGTGGCAAAAAAAGGCGGGACCTAGGAAGGTTGCTATGGCGGGAGGTTTTGTGCTAGGAGCAGGCTACATCTTGGCAGGTTTTCTAGGAAATAGCTTTTGGGGGATTTTAGTAGGTGTTGGACTTGTTGGGGGTTCCGGTATTGGTTTAGCATATGTTTGCCCCATTGCTGCATTGGTGAAATGGTTTCCGGATAAAAAAGGCTTAATTACGGGATTGGCCGTTGCAGGATTTGGTTTCGGAGCGCTGATATGGATCAAGCTCACGCAAGGGTTTAAGTTTGGACCCATTGATTTTACACCAGGATGGAAAGGCCTCTACGGCATGGATTGGTCGGTCAGCGAAGTGTTTGTTCTCTATGGGATCTTGTTTGCGCTATTGGTCTGTCTTGGGTCTCTGGTTCTTGTTAATCCTCCAAAAGGGTGGAGTCCGGAGGGTTGGACACCTCCAAGCGCTGATCATTTACAGCATTCTGGGGGTGTAGATTATTCTGTGTCCGAGATGGTGAAAACCCCTCAGTATTGGATGTTGTTTTTTGCATTTCTTGTTGGCACAACCTCAGGTGTTATGGTTATTGGGGTCATTAAGCTTTTTGGCGTGGATGCTCTTGCTTCGAGTGGAATTGCCGGGGTTCGGGCTGATGTGATTACGGGCACAGCAATGGGCCTTTTTTATGCCCTGTTCAATGGGCTTGGGCGCATCATTTGGGGGGCGGTCTCTGATAAGTTAGGCCCTAAGAATTCGATCGTCCTTATGAGTACTTTGCAAGGGATGATCATGATTCTATTCTATTTTATTGGGAATACGGAGTGGGGACTTTATCTTGGAGCAACAATCATCGGGTTTAATTACGGTGGGAATTTTGCATTGTTTCCCGTTGCTACTGCCGATTTCTTTGGGAATAAAAATGTGGGAACGAACTACCCCTGGGTTTTCCTTTCCTTTGGTGCAGGGGGAGTGCTTGGACCGATTCTTGGAGGGATTATGGGTGATGCCAAAGCGTGGATGTGGGCATTCATACCTGCAGGTGTTGCATGCTTAGTTGCGGCGTTGATATGTACGA
>JAAKFP010000065.1 GCA_011065005.1 Chlamydiota bacterium
ACAACGCTTCAGATGCGAGGCGCAAATTCGCAGACAACTTATTAGTTTTCAAGAATTTGCAACAAAGCAGATGAAGATGATGTGTTAGCAGAAATGTGCAAGTTATTTTTGCCCAGCTCCTTACTCCTGTTCATCCTAAATATCCTGTTTATTCTATAAAATAATTGGTAAAAAGAGATAGGATGAGGTTTGAGCAAAAAGAAGGAGCGCAACGATGAACCAACCCATTTTATCAAAAAAGAAAGCCAATGCTGTTTCGAATGGCGTATTCTTAGTAGGAATAGCTATTTTAATATTCACAGATGCCTGGTGGCCTGGGATTATCCTCGTACTTTGGGCGACTATAGCATCCAGACAATATCTATCTGGAAGGTGGTATTATGCAATTATTACCACTTTTGTCCTTGGAGGACTATTCTTTATCTCCATCTATAGGCCAGCGTTTAATATTCTCGTCCCCATCGTATTATTGATCGCCGGTCTGTTTTTGATCTTTAGGGAATTGTACTATTCCAAAGATACAAATGGTGAGGAGAAATCCGAGGAGATAAGGGAAGATGCCGACATTGATGAGTGATCGCTCCCAGGGGAAGCTCATTCATGTTGCCAAGTATCACCCTAGTCGAAAGAAAGTAAGACTTCTTTTTCTTAGACGGCAGTCTTCGAATCGGTATATCTGGTTCGAGGACACCGATGGCAAGGAGGTAGAAACAGAAGTTTCAGCAAATACTGTTGAGGAAGCGGTACGATTAGCACATAGGAAGTGGAAAAATCAATCCTTTCGAACGATCATTTGTGGTTTTCGATATACTCTTCCTGAAAGAGATGAACATGGTAGCAATGCCCTCTTTCATCAAATGGTTGTTTCTTATAGCTCACCAACGGGAACCTATTTTGATGAGGAACTAGGTCACCTCTGTCACGTGCAAAATGCTTCGCAAGAAGCTCTTGATTTATGGAAAACAACTGTTCTATAACTTATAAAGAAAAAGATTAGTAAATCATTCATTTTATTACCGTATTATGGAAAAAGGTGAAGAGTCCTCTTCTAGTTTTGAGACGTTTCCCTCCTTCGTTCAGGGGCATATTCCTGAGGAAGAAGAGATCCAATATACCATTGGCCCCTACCAGGTTCTACAGAGTATTGGTAAGGGAGGTATGGGTGAAGTCCTCCTTGCCTACGATACGAAGTGTGGCCGGCGTGTTGCACTAAAAAAAATCCGTGCGGACCTTTTAGAGCACCCACAGCTGCACAATCGTTTCCTTAAGGAAGCGCGTATTACCAGTCAGCTGACCCATCCATCGATTATTCCGATCTATGTCATTCAAGATGAAGAAAAGATCGCTTACTACACCATGCCTTTTGTTCAAGGGGAAACATTGAAACAGATACTTCGCCAAACCCGGGAGCAGGATAAAAAAGGTGAAAAACTCCATCATATAGGTGGTTCAATACCTGCTTTGATACGAATCTACATCAAGGTTTGCCAAGCCATAGCCTATGCACACACCAAGGAAGTTCTGCATCGAGACCTCAAACCGGAAAATATTATGATCGGAGAGTACGGTGAGGTACTCATACTGGACTGGGGTTTGGCAAAGCTAATCTCCTCTCCTGAATCGGATGAAGAGAAAACTAAAAGCCCAGAAACCTCCCACCACCATGAACTCACACGTTTGGGGAGAGTTGTTGGAACCGTGAATTATATGGCCCCCGAAAGAGCCCTTGGAAATCCCGCAACCATTCAAACCGAAATATACTCATTAGGGGTTATTCTTTACCAAATACTCACGCTACGGAATCCTTTCCAACGTGGAACACTTGAAGAGTTCCTTAAGAAAATGGACAAAGAAACCGTAGAAGATCCCATAGAGGTTGCCCCCTATCGTGACGTCCCTAGGCTTTTTTCACGAATTGCTTTCAAGTGTTTGGCAAAGGATCCTTCGTATCGGTATAACACGGTTGATGAGCTGCTTCGCGAACTTGAAAACTATATCGAAGGTCGCTCCGAATGGTTTCAAGTTGCTGAACTCGACATCCACAGAAAAGAGGATTGGGAGTTTCAGGAGAATGTGTTGATAGCCGAACATATTGCCATCACCCGGGGAACGGAAGTTTCCGACTGGGTCAGCATGATGATTTCCAAGGCTTCATATACCGAAAATACAAAAATCGAAACGACGGTACAAATTGGTGAAAAAGGACATGGTGTTGGATTCCTTTTAAGCATTCCTGAAGCTGCGGAACGTGTCCACATCAACGATGGGTATTGTCTCTGGTTAGGTTCAGATATCAACAAATCCACGAAGCTGATCCGCTCCACGGTAGAAGTGATTCATACTCCCGAAATCTACTTACAACGGGGAACTTCCTACAAAGTGCGCATCGAAAAAATAGAACACAATATCTATTTTTTTCTGAATGACGTCCTCCAATTTTCCTACATCAGCCACCTTCCTTTGGTGGGAACACACGTGGGCATTCTTTCTCGTGATGCAGATTTTACGTTGAAGGAGTTCTTCGTATACGTCGGCAGCCAAAACATTACGGTAAACTGCCTTGCCGTTCCCGATGCGTTTCTTGCCCACAAAGATTATACTACCGCCCTCAATGAGTACCGCCGAATAGGGTATTCCTTTCCCGGTCGAGCAGAAGGCCGAGAGGCAATGTTTCGTGCAGGGATAACGATTTTGGAGCAAACGCGTGGCTGTAAAGATCCCAAAGAGAAAGAGGAGCTTTACACCGCTGCTCTCGAAGAATTTGGTCTGCTACATGCTACACCGGGTGCGCCGTTGCAATATTTAGGCAAAGCTCATGTTTACCGGGCAATGGATGATATTGATGAAGAAATCAAATGTTACGAGTTAGGATTCCGAAGATACCCCAAGCATCCCCTACTTCCCGTCTTACACGAACAGCTGATTTACCGAATGCATGAAACCTCACGCTTCCATCGGAAAGCAACCTACCAGTTTATGCTCACAGCCGTCAAACATCTCCCGGAAACGATGGCAAGCACCTATACAAAAAAGCTCTTCAACAGTCTTCAGAATCATTGGGAGCCTCTTTACTTTATTGATGAGGAACCGGAATGCAAAACCTCTGAAAAAGTGAAAAACCAAAACTTCGGTATCCAACTGGCTTTTTGGCTAGCGAACCCTTTGGCAATAGGTGAATATATTGACGACCTACTTGAAGAGAAAGAATTTAAACCCACTCTTATCACAAATGCTTTCTTTTGCCTTATTGAATTGGGAGCGTGGAAATTCGCAAAAGAGAAACTTCAGGAGCTCCAACCAGAACAAAGAGAACTCAAGGCTTTTGAACTGATCCATTTGGCAATCACATGCCATGAGAAATCTCCAGCCGAGGCAACAGAAGCATTTTTCCACAAGAAGTACTCCCAAATGGATAAGGGAGCGCTTCGTCTGTTATTCCATATCCTGGAAATGGCATTAAACAAAGGGGAGGCAGCTCTTGTACACGAAGTTATCTCCAACCTAGAAAAACACAAAATCGCCGATGAGGTCAAACAACGCTTCGACTGCTATCGGATCTGGGCCTTCCTCCTAGAAAAAAATTGGGATGACGCTGGCACTCTTCTCCATCACTACCCCTTAACGACGCTAACAGCAGAGAGTTCTCTGCTATATATTCTCTATGGCTGCTGGTTGGCGGTCACAGAAAACAGGGAAATCGCAGACATCCACTTTTCTGGGGTTCTAGATGTGACCTTTCCTCGCACATGGACGCTTCTCAGCCACTACCTTCAAGGTAAAATCCAAGAAGGGGGGAAATGGGAGCAGAGGGCCTTTCTTTGGGAAAAAAGACAACTATACAGGCAACTAGCTCTGTTCTATCAATGCATAGGAAATACTGAAGAAGCTGATAGATTCCGAGACCTTGAACAGCAAGAGTACATCTTCACAGCCGAGTAATTTCGTCTTGTTAAGCTGTTCGAGCGTCTCTTGGCTTCCAATTCGGAATTTGTTCGATGTCCAGATACTTTTTTCGTAACCGTTCACCTCTATCTGTTAACCGCGAAGAACGCGAAGGAAGCGAAGGAACACGCGAAGATTTTTCTCTCTGACATCAGAGCTCTATCTGCTACCAAGTGCATTTTGCTGATAACACATCTCACAGTCTGATATGGGTAGCATTCCTTTTAAAGAAGGGGTCTTCATTGATGGGTTTGCCGTTCCAAAAAAAGAAAGGAGTCACTGTACCCTCTTCACAGAGCCATTCTCTTTTCATGAGAAAAAGATTAAAATACTGGGTGTTTTGAAGAAATCTTTCACGCTTTCGGTCGAAATGGGAAAGGACAATGCTTTGAGAAATACCTGTAAGCAGTCCATGCGCATGTTGTGATTCAAGTTGCTTTAGCGGAACAAGGAGATCATCGGCGATCATTTGTGCCGTTTCTTTCTTTTTTGGGTCGGTAGTTTTTTTTGAAAATGCGATCAAGGATTGTCGTAGTCCGTTTAAGATGTCTAAACAGGCATCTCGCTTGTCAACTTCTTCTCTTTCCCAATTTTCTAGAAGGGAAAGTTGCTCAGGGACATTTGGTTTTAGAGAAAATGCGCCCTCCATTTTTGTTGAAATTTTCTGCAATTGGGTTTCAATAGCTTTTTTCACATCTAGAAGATCTTCTTTCGGCATGTTAGAAGTTGTCTTTTTTATCCCCTCACATCGAATGTAAAATTCTTGCATTGGATCGGGGATGAAGGTTTTTTCTGCTTCTTCTAGTTTGCGAATTGCTAGATCGCGGACGTGAAGATCATAATCTGTTGCTTTTTTGAGATGCGACAAGTTATCTCGAATAGTTGACATAGAGCGTTTGGCAGCAACCAAACCACGATTCTCTTTTGGAGAGGCTCTTTCTGTATCGATCTGTTCAAAAGCTGTGATGTCCTTTGAAAGCAACGATTTTTTCGGGAGTAAGGCTCGTAGGCGCTTCAAGGAATGCATCAACCACTGTTTTTGTGGAAGAAAGGCGCTTTCAAAATCGCTTTTGTTGAAACCCACTTTTTTCAGTGCAGTTTGCACTTCGTCCAAAAGGCTATTAATTTCGTCTTTTTGATGTGCAATTAGATTGACAAATCTTTTCAAATCACGCCACCAGCTCTCATCGAAATCCTTGCTTCGCAAATGTTTTTCTAACGCATTTACATTTTCTTCCATTTCAGATCCCAATGCTTGTAAGCAAGCGTTCTTTTCATGAATAGTCACAGAGGTTGAATGATAAGTTTCCCGATGGGACTCAAGCAAACCTTCCATAGCATTGATTTGATCAATCAGAATATCGAGATGGTCAGATATTTCCTTTAAAGGAGTTTTGCATTCCAATTTGATCTTTAACGGTCCATAACGTCTCTCAACTCGTAGATAGGAAGAAATCCATTGGGTTAATTTCTGAATCAAGGGGCTTTTAGAGGAAAAATCAGGCTGCTGCACACTTTCGAATAGGATAGAGGTCATGAGGGTAAAGAGCTGCAAATCAATATGCTTTCGTTTTTTCCCGTATTCCTCTTCTAAAAAACTCTTTTTAGTCTCCTCGATGTACAGTTCCTTTTGCAACAACAATCGGTCATCAATCAAAGCAAATCGCTTTAATAATAGTAAAATCACACGGTCTACTCGAGGAGCAAACGCTGCTTTTAAATCGGGATCTGTGGGGCAACAAAGATAAGAAAATGCTCTGTAGACTCCTCTTCTCAAAGTCTCATTAAATTGCTCGAGATTTTCTGTTTCAAGAGAGGGGAATGCGTTAAGCTCTTTAATCCTTGGAGGAAGGGTTTCCAATCTGTTTTTGGCTTCATCAAGGTCTTTTAGCTCCTGAATCGTTCTTTCTGCTAACCTTCTATTCGAAACACTTGCTAAAGGACCATAGAATGCCCATTCATCTTCAAGCACAGCTATCAGAGAACTTCGATACGTCTTATCACGCAGAAGAAGAAGAGAACCATCATTGGACGTTAATTTGATTCCTTCAGAAAGGACTTGCCAAAGTCCTTGTTTAAGAGCTTCTAAGGAATCTAGCAAAATACGGTTGTAGATACGAAGCACAGGGCCTTGAGCGGCTGAAATCGTCCCGTCAACAAGAACATTATCTAGCTCTTGCAACTTATTCCCCCAACTCGATTGTAAGAGTGTTCTTTCTTGGGCTCTCTGATCGTCGGGAAAGCGACTTTGCTGAGTCTCTATCCCTTTTAACAGAGCTTGTAACTTAGTTTTTAAATCATCAATCTCTGTTTGTGTAACAACGGGTTGAAAGCATTCATTCCCAATGAAATCTCGCAGCGCTTTATTCGCTCCCTTAAATTTTTGCTTCTCAACGCCGATTTCTCTATCGGTGTCAGGATTTTTTTCATATAAGCGCAGATGCGAAATTTTCTCCGCAGTTATAAAAAGTTCTTTTAATTTCCTCTCCACTTCATTGGTGAACCCCTGAAGAGTCATGGTTTTTTTAAGGCTAACGCTTTGAAACCGCTCTAAATGTTGTTTAAATTCAGAAATGACTTGATCAAATTTTGGTTGATGTTCAGGAAAAACTTGCGGGATTTTAGGGACAAGACCCTCAAAAAAATGAGCTCGCAGCTCACTTACAGCACTGATTTCTCCTTCAATGTGGTGAGCATGTCCCCGGATTGTAAGCCCTTTAAAAGAGTACTCAAACCCGTCTTGCAGCTCTGATGAAGGAATGAAAGTATTTTCAAGACGTTTAAATGCAATTTTATTTACAACAAAAATCGATCCATTTGCAAAAGTCTTTTTGGTTGCTCGATTGTATCTAGAGCAAGGATATTTACAAATCCCTATAGTCTTCCAAGGATCAGAAAAGTGGAATAGTTCATCGGAAACCTTATAAAGTTGGCTGCTGTCCTTACACCGCAACGAAGAAAAAGGCGATGAATTCTGATAAAATGAATTTTGGAACCTCCCTTGTTTCATGAGAATGAGTCCAACCTTTCCGGCTGTGACGAACAGGGCAGTAAAGCTATTCTCCCATTCATCTGTCGCCTCAAAAATTTTCGATAGTGGGTCGGTGCTTCCGCTACTAGCACCACCATGTGGTAAAACAGTCGTAGTCAATTGCAAACCTCCAAAAAAACACTAAAGAATAGTATAGTTTTTATTTTGTGTTCGGCGTCAACAGATAATGCTGCGCATCCGATGCTTTCCTTCATTTGGCGTCAGCAGATAGTTGTGGTCTTTTCCGCTTTCATTACAAGCTTTTCAAAGCAGAATTAAACCTCTCTGTGGCGCGGAAAAAGTCATTTTCGATTTTTGAGTATTCTGTAAAAATTATCCTGTCTTCGCAGTAAAGGATCGTATTTCCGATATTGTGAGTTGGTGCAGAAGTAAAGGTTCCACCCCCTGAACTTGGTGAAGAAATGTTGGGTATCATCGTAACCTCCACTATTTAAATTTTAACATTATTATTCATTAAAAATTTATTTAGTCAAACCGATTTTTAGCAAGACTCCCCGTGTGGATGAAAAGTTGATTTTTGGTTAGGGTTATCATGACTTCACCTCACTTTTTTTCGTAAATATACTTGTCGTGGTTAATTGAAAGGGGCCCTTTCTCGGCCCCTTTCTCTTTCTCGGCCCCTTTCTCAGATGAGGGGGTCCAGTTTAAAGTCCGATAGATTTTCCCACGAAAAGCTTGCTTTCCTCGGTTTTTCCACCTTTGCTCTCTAATGGAAGCAAGCGTCATATAATCGTCATAGTCAAACTTCAAATCCTTATCGTCTGGATCGAAATCATGCGGCTCATTGGGAGCCAGTTGCTTCATCGTCTTCTCAAACTGCCTTGTTGTAACACGATCTACGATTAGCGCAGCGATAATCGTCGCTGTTGCTACAGCTAAAATTGCAAAGCCTAGTGGCGCCAAAGGAGTGAAGAACAATATTGCTGTGGCAACGATGGAAATGACTCCAGAAAAAATTCTCAGGGCATTGCAAACATGCTTACTAATCAGGCGATTTTTCATGGCCGTCATCGCTGTTTTCATATTCTCTTGAGAGGCGGGCTTACTCTGATCCTTATTTCTCTCCCATATTGCTTTCAACCGGCATTTCAACTCTCCCCCATCAATGACGCCAAACTGTCTGACGAGGTGCTTTTTACTCAAGCTATTGACATGATCTACAACTTCGTCAAATTTGGTTTCCTTGCCCGAAGGCCCTTTGTATATTTTAAAAATCCTATCATGAAGTTTGGCATCTTCTACCAAATGCTTTGTGTGAAGAGCAATAGTACCTAATGAGATGATCGCACCGACTCCCACGAGATAGGTAGAAACAGTAGATGCTATCTGGTTAGCAATTACACCGAACTCTCCCAATCCCGCGACAATTCCCTCTGCAGCACCTAAAAGACCTCCAACATCGCCTGGTAGTTCCAAACCCGATTCAGCTACACCATCTACTTTCCCTTTTTGTGCTGCCTTAACCATACCCTTAATGTGTTTCGATAAGGAGATACCGACCTCTATCAAAGAGAATGCCGACAATACCCTTGCACGTCGGACCCACTTCATATACGTTTGATATACCGAACTTGACTCCAGCCTATCAAACCAATCATCAGAAGCTTCAGAGGAAAAACGCATTGCGGTAAATAGTGGCCACACAATATCATAAATCTTCTCCACGAGCTTATAACTTTTTTCTGCAACTTCTCTACCCCACTTTACCCACTCTCGCACGCGAACAGGAACATAAGCATTGTACAATTCATTGAGACGGGCAAATGCACGTTTTATTGAGGGAGCGAAGCCGGTCCCCTCAATTTTCTTCACCCTTACAGTTTTGACGGGATCCACCCCAAGGCTAGCAAAATCTCTATCGTTGTGTGGTTGCGGCCGCACAGTAGGGCCTGCCAAGTCCAAAGAGGCTACATTATTCCGCATTGTTATTCCTGTCATTTCTCAACCTTTTTATAAATTAATTTACTAATTTTTTATTTATTGAAGGGTTATTGTAGCAAATTTTTATTAAATTAACATTAATTTAATATTAATGTTTTATAAAGATGGTGCTGTTTCGGTATCAATGGTGTCAACTTAAGAAATAAAATTAAACACAAAGACGCAAAGGCGCTAAGAAGAACACCCTAAATTTCTTTGCATCTTGGCGCCTTTTGCACCTTTGCGTTGAAAGTCTTAGCTTAAGGAACCGTGCAAAAACAACTTGCACATTTCTGATATCACAGCATCTTCATCTGCTACGTTGCAAATCCTTGAAAACTAAGAAGTTGGCTGCGGATTTGCGCCTTGCAGCTGAAGCGCTGT
>JAAKFP010000066.1 GCA_011065005.1 Chlamydiota bacterium
TAGGAAACGCAACGGTACCGTGGATTCATGATCGTTCCTTGCAAATAGAAATCGCTAGCAACAGCTGATTGGCTTGTGGACTTGGTGAATTAGGGTCCAATTTTTAACGTGAAAATCCGTGATTATTTAATAAATTTCAATAATATCTTCAATGGAATAAGTAGCTTGGCGTAAGCGTTCAGACCCTTGCTTAATAACAGATAGAGGTGAACGGTTACGAAAGATAAACAGGATTATATCCTGTTTATCCTTCCTATCCTTTAATTATTTTGTCGATAAGGACACGGTCTACCTGAAAAGGAATCTCTTCAGGGATCTTTTTTGCTAATTCTTCTATCTTATTTTCTGTCCAGGGAAGTAGAATCCAGTGGAGAAAAAGAAGATGTTTCCTCTTTTCCGAAAGGTGTGTACCTTTATCGATTTGGCAGGCTAGTTGATTGCGAAAAGACTGAAATTCTTTTTGTCTTTTTATGAGGCCTATGGTCTTTAGCGCTTTTTCTCTCAAAGTGATGTGTTCTACTTCTAGTTTGGTACACTCTTCTTGATGGGAGGAAATTTCTTTCACTAAGGTAGCATTTTCAGAGGGGAATTCGGCATATTTTTGTTGTTTTTTCTTGAGAGTGTCTCTTTCTTCTTGAAGTTTTTCAGAAACGTAATTTTCTATATTCAATGAGCCCACATGATTAATCGCTAAATCCAAAACCTTGACAGCTTGACGTGGCTGCAAACAGTTTTTACCCACTTCAGTGGTTTTTTTGATGATATAGTCAGCAATCCCTTTTTCAAATCTTATCTCTTTCCCTTTGCTGTGCATTCTTTCACGCAAGATCATCCATGTTTGATCCGGTGTGGTAGGAAGAACATCAATCTTATAAAACCGGGATCCTAAGGAACTGTCATTCAAGATCTGTTCTTCGTATTCTTTCTTAGTAACCGCAGCTATCACCTGCACACCATCCTTACCGAGAAAAGGCTTCAAAACACCTCCAATATTTTCCTTAGGGTTCTTCTTAATGGCATCACCAAGCTCATCAATAAAAAACACAACTTCATTTTCATGCCCTTTGATATCCATAAATAGCAAACGCAACTTGTCACCCACAGAAGTAAATCCACTGGTTAACTCAGGTGCACTAATAGAAAAAATGGTCTTTTCTCGGTACTCCTGAGCTATTCCCTTTACTAACTCTGTTTTTCCCACTCCAGATTCTCCTACGAGAAGGATGAATGTTTTAACATCATCTTTCTTCTTTCCAAGGTAAGAGGAGACCGTTCGAATCTCCAGATCTCTGCCAACAACAGAATCTAACTTACCCTTTTTCCCTTTCTCAGTTAAATTGATGGCTAAGGGAAGATTTTTGGGACAAGGACGGTACTTAAGATATAAACAAATTCCAATCACGCAGCTCACAATAATCGCTGCAGTAATTAGATAGAGATGAACAGGAGCCGCAATGATTGCACCCAGAACCGTGACAAGTCCGTGGGGGATAACGAAGACTTTGTAGTAAATATCTAGCACTGCAGAAAAGTCCCAAACCGTTTCGGGCTCCTTGCCAACATCGATTAGATTAAAAGCCTTGAGGAAAGTATCCATGAAGTGTGGAAAGAAATTAATGACGACAGAAAACGTCTTTCGAATTTCCAAAGAAAGGGATTTTTGTCTGATAGGCTTTGGCTCAGGGAGGCATCTTGACAACTCTTGTATTGCATCGTCGACAGAGGAAATAGCTTCGTTACTTTTAATGATGTTTTCTAACTTGTCGACGTCGAGGTATTGCAATACGGTGTGAAAATGGTCCCGATTCTGTTCAAATGCCTTCTCAAAGAATTTATTTATCAGACCATACAGCCGATCTTCACTTAAAATACCCAGCAGCTTTTTTAAAAGATGTCCCTCTTTGCTATAGGGTCTGTCGTTTAGAATGATCGAGACGATTTTGTCTTCATGAACTGATAGATTTTGAGGGTTGTCTATGAGCTTTCTTAAAAGCAGCGTATCCTCAGATTCTCGAGACCATATCTCCTTGAATTGCTCCCAAGCTTGTGTGGCGACGACTTTACATTGTGGAATGAATTGATGAAGGAAAGTATCTGTGATTCCACTAGACTCTTCGAATAACAGGGGAGGGGAATAGGGGGTTATTGCGCTGATTCCGGACATAGGGCACCTCGTAAAATCTATGTCCGCTTTAAGGGGATTCTTTATGAAAATAGGATGAGAAACTCAAACCTGCTTTCATCCTGCCTTAAAGCGAGACAGTTTATGATGAAGATGAAAAAGCAGGTCTTCTGGCTTCGAGTTTGTTCTTTGGCTTGGCCTTCCCCTTAAAAAATAAGAGTGGTAGTATAAGCCGGTACTACTCGTTACAGCGGCGCTTACCGCACAGGATTCTTACCCGTTTCCCTATTCTCCTTAGGAATGATCCTAAGGCACTTTTTCATTGCAGCCACTTTAACCATTTACCAAATTTTCAGAAAGCTGATTCTTCGTAAGCGTTCAGGCAATGGCGTCAACTTAAGAAATAAAATTAAACGCAAAGACGCCAAAACGCTAAGAACACCTTAAATCTTTGCGTCTTTGCGTTTAATTTTATTTCTTAAGTTGATGGCATTGTCTGAACGATTACCAAATAATTCCATAAAATGTTTATTTGTACTTTATTTCTTGCAAACATATATCAAATGTGATATCATAAAAGCATGAGTAAGAGAGAAAAGATTGTCGAAAAAATCCTAAATGGTAAAACGATCTCATTCGAAGAAGCAAAAAGCCTTTTAATGCATCTTGGGTATATCGAACAAAGCAGAGATGAAAAAATATCAACTTCGAATTTTAAAAGAGGTTTTAGAGAATCATGGCTACTGAAAAAGAGATCATGAAATACGTCAATCTCTCTTGGTCCTACAACATTGTCCCTGAAGATGATTACTATGTTGTTTATGTAAATGAGCTTCCAAGGGTAGCAAGCGATGGTGAAACTATTGAAGAGGCTTTGAAAAACGTAAATGACGCCATTTATTGTGCAATTGAAGGTCTGCTTGACTTAGGAATGGAAATACCTGTCCCTTTCGATAGGTCAAAGTTTAAGGGACAAATTCCCTATCGCACTAGCTCTGAAATTCATTACAAGTTAGCAATGTATGCGTCTCAAAAGCATATGTCAGTGAATAAAATTATCGATGGATTTGTGCGTAAAGGTTTGAAAAAAGAAAGATTTCGATGAAACCACTTGCCGCTGGATCATCCAGCTGATCCTGTCGGGACCTAAACGGTTACAGAAAACGCTAATTGTGTTAAAATTGCAAATCATTTATAATAAGCATTTTATCGTTATTCGTTTCTTGTAATGTTATTTATTAGCTCAAATATTTCTATCACAAATCGGGTCGAAGAGCAGATGCTCAATTGCTATAATGGGGTGGTTTCTTCACGTATCACCCACCTTCAGCCCCTATGTAAAACTGTTGAGCAGTAAATTTTTTCTCGAATCGTAGCTCTTTTCATTTCATTAGCAGCGGCGGCCGATTTAGTCCTTCATTTGCTTATTCTTCCTTTCTCTGTTCTTTATGCTGTAGGAAGGTCCATTTATTACAAAAAATGCGACTTCACCCTGCCTATGCAACATCTACAAAGAGTACGAGATGCTGTTTTTCCCCTCTTTTTTGGAAGTCTTTTGGGATTAATCCATCCCCATCTAGGGACATACGCTGCAGAACCCACAAAAAAACACATCGCTACAGGCATTTTGCTAAGCGGAACAGACAAAGGTAATTTTGATGCTGTCTGCACACCTTTAACGACGATGACGGAGGGAGGGAGGGGCAGACGTGATTTTTCGTTTTGAAACAGTGCTCTCGGCGATCTTTTATCAGCCTGAAGGGCTGGAATTGCAACAGCCCAGTGGCAACGCCCTGGATAAAAGTGAGGGTAATATTGCAGCCTCGAAGGACTGCCGGATCCTGTATAACACCTTGCAGTCCTTCAGACTGCGATGTTTTGTTGATTCACACCCAGGGCGTTGCCACTGGGCTGTTGCACTTTTAGCCCTTCAGGCTAATAAAACAATGCTGCGATCTACTTCTCAATAGGAAAAGCAGTATTTACGGGTAAATAGGATACGCACGCGGGCACGAAACCACTTCTTCATCCACGATGTGTATATCTTGTGTATTGCTGAATAAAGGGGAGTGCGTCCTCTTATTCCTCTTGGTCTGATAATGTATGTTATGTTGTATTGTATAACTGGCAAGCTTGTTTGTGAATACTAGACTTTATATTTTTTTGGCATTGTTCCATCCAGCTAATCTGGCAGCTATGTCAAAGTCGATGCTTTCACTTTCATCCATTTCATCTAGGCGTTTTTGGGCTTTTTTAGCTAGAAAAAGGTCTTCATATTTTTCTATCTTGTGGCATTCCCTTGGAAATTCAAAGTTTAGACGTACGGTGTTTTTTATAGGTTTTTTCTCCTCTTTCTTTTATTATAGCACAGTTAAGATACAGAAAAAGCTGATTTCGTGACAAATTATGAAGGCCTAAAATTTGTCACGAAATGTCGATTTTTCTATTTTGGTGACAAAACTAAAGAACCAAAATTCTGTCATAAAAAATCTCATTATGAAACGAGTTCTGAAGTCGGCAACCTTAAGACGATATGATTGAAATTATTCCATACGATACGCAATGGCCTCAAATTTTTGAGACTGAAGCAAAGCCTATCAGAAAAGTGTTAGGCACCAACTGCTTAGCGCTTCATCATATTGGCTCAACTTCGGTGCCAGGCTTAAGTTCTAAGCCAAAAATAGACATTCTTACAGTGGTTAAGCATTTTTCGTCTATCAAAATAGCTGATTTGGAGAGACTTGGATACGAGTTTCGCGGTGAAGTTATCCCCTCTGGCAGGTATTTCTCAAAACAGATCCCTAACGTAAATTTGCATGTATTTGAAGAAGGAAATCCTTCGATCAAACGCTTCCTGGTGTTTCGAGATTGGTTGCGCACTCACGATGATGATCGCGAGGCTTATGAGAACCTTAAGAAAGAGCTAGCAAATAAACATACAGACGGCATGAGCTATGCCTGTGCCAAAACGGAATTTATCAACAAAATCCTTGAAAAAGCCGACGGTGCGTGACTATAGTCTGATAAAACAGCTATTATCTGACTTTCTCCATGATCTGTGACTATTTAGATGTAATTAAATGCAATTTAGGCAGCTTTGAGTTCAGAATAATCAAAATGTAATGGTGTGAAATCTTCGTTGAATTGATTGTCGATTATCTGTTGAAAATACTTGCGGAATTCTTGTAAAGCTCTCTTGTTTTCAAATTTGAAACAATTTTGTAAGATATGCATTCTAATCATTTTTTCCATGGGTAGTCGCATATCAGTGAATTCTAAATCCTTTTTTTCCCATTTCTTTATCGTGCTGGCGGCAACACCAATAATTTTTCCGAATTCTCTGTATGTGTAATTCATATATGTTCGAATAAATTTCATTTCTCCACCAGTCAATCTAGAGGGTTTTGTCATTAACGCTGTTATTGCCATGCTGGAAAGAATGTTCCAGTTTATTTCAGGACACCATTCGCCCATTCTCTTGATCATCACAACATTGTGTATGATAATAGGAAAACCAAAAATATCTGTCTTAAATTGCTTTTGTGTTTTTCTTTCCATTTTTTTTCTTGTTATATTTGATATCCCACATAACCGTGATGATTATAACTTTTGTTTCGACATTGACTATGACAATAATAGGTGATTCGCAAAATTCTTTATCATGGAATCGATAAGCGTAATTCCAACAGCTGAATTTCCTTTGCCACCTATCTTGCTCTTCATATCTTTCTCCTCTTAGAAGAGTCTGTATGATCTGATGATGGTTTATTCTCCTTTCATCTTGCCTTTGAAGCGCATGGCGTGAATATCTATAGGACCCAACATCTATTACATTTGAAACCAGTTTTTCGAGTTCTTGATTGCTTCGTTTTGGTTTGCGCATTGTCTCTTACTTTTATGTTAACTGAGTGAACATTTATTGACTAGTAAAATCTTCCGGGAACAGCAACTCTTCCTTGGTCACCTCCCCTTTAGTGGCTTCTTCTATTTTTTTTGCTAATTTTGGTGATGGAGTGCGCCGTTATCGCACAAAAATGAGAAATGCTGGTGAGAAATTCAAACACAGAGGCCGCAGAGGCACAGAGAAAAAAGAGAAATAAAAAAAATCTCTTTTTTCTCTGTGCCTCTGCGTTTGAATTTTTACACCCAAAGTCTCAAGATGGCTTTGGATATAAACTATGGAGAATGTTATCGTCTAATTAGACAGGAACACAAAAATAAGGGGTATTAAGATGTGGTTTTTTATTGCTTTTATTGCCATTCTAGTCGTGATTGCTCTCTGGATTGTAGGCATTTATAACCGACTTGTAAGCTTACGTAATCAGGTGAAAAATGCGTGGAGTCAAATCGATGTGCAGCTACAGCGTCGATATGACCTCATCCCAAATCTGGTTGAAACTGTAAAAGGATATATGGCTCACGAAAAGACCACCTTAGAAGCTGTGGTCAATGCAAGGAATCAGGCTGCGGCTGCTCGGGAATCTCTCCAAAAGAAAGGTGGTCCAACGGGTGGATCTTTAAAAGAACTCATCGGTGCAGAAGCTGCATTAAAAGGTGCACTAGGAAATATTTTTGCGCTAGCAGAAAACTACCCTCAACTTCGGGCAAGTGAAAATATGATGCACCTGCAGGAGGAATTAAGTTCTACGGAAAACAAAGTCTCATTCTCACGGCAAGCTTACAACGATCAAGTTCTCCTATACAACACCATGCAACAACAGTTTCCGGCTGTATTGTTTGCAGCAACCTTTGGCCACCATTCCGCTGAGTTGTATGAAGTGGAAGAGTCCGAAGCGAAAAAAGCGGTTAAGGTGTCGTTCTAATGGCCATGAACTTTTGGGAAGCACAGCGCCGTGCCCGCTCAAGGACGAGTCTTTATTTAGCGATCTTCATCGTTCTTACTCTGGGGATGGCTGTTCTTTTAGAGCTCCTGTTTCATAATTTGTCAGGGAATCAGTATCAGACAGGCTTTCCTATACTAGGTCTGATATTTCTTGGGATAACCTTCGGTGTTGCCGCCTTTCAGTATTCTATGTTCCAGACCTATGGTGGAAAATATGTGGCGGAATCTGTTGGAGCGCAGAGAGTCGACCCAAATACGATCGATCCAAAAGAGCGGCAACTATTGCATATTGTTGAGGAGGTAGCTATTGCCTCATCGCTTCCCGTCCCCCCTGTTTACATCATGGACGTAAAGCAGATCAATGCGTTTGCTGCGGGGCTCTCCCCCGCTAATGCAGCGATAACGATTACACGAGGATCGCTGCACAAGCTTTCGCGTGATGAACTCCAAGGGATCGTTGCTCACGAATTTGGACATATTTACAATGGCGATATGAAGATTAGCCTACGGTTAGCAGCCATGATTATGGGATTTTTCTTCGTTTTGTATATGGCCTTGCGTCTTTTTCGGGTTGCAAGCTTAACGGGAGGGCGCCGCCAAAGTGGAGGCGGCCGACGTGGAGGAAATCCTATTCTTCTGGCAGCACTATTGCTGTTAGGTGCGGGAGCGGTCACATGGTTTGCTGGCTCTATTTTAAAGGCGATGGTAAGCCGTGAACGGGAATATTTGGCAGATGCCTGCGCTGTGCAGTTTACACGCAATCCTGATGGCATTGGAAATGCTTTGCGAAAGATTGCCAAAGAGCAATATAGCGACATGCCAAAGCAAGGAATGGCATATTCTCATATGTATTTGGACAATCACGCAAATCTAAACGCTTTTTTTGCAACACACCCTCCCCTACGGAAAAGAATCGAAGCGATCGAAGGGAGAACATACATGCCAGAGGAATGGAAAGAGGATATCAACTCACCATAACTTAGGAAAAAAGCGCCCTGTCCTTTCTGCATATCTGTGGTAGGCTTCTCCATACCTTTCGATCAATTTTTGCTCTTCAATAGGTGTCCGCCAGCGCATGATGATGAACATCAACAAAATGCCAACAACTCCGAGAAACCAATTTGCTGTGACTAGAAAGATCCCTATTGCTGCCATTAGAGCGCTGACATACATTGGATGGCGAACCCAGTGATAGGGTCCGCCTTGAATGAGAGTGGATTCCTTTCGAACGTATACTGTGTCGGTAAAGTTCTTTCCGAGATAGCGGTGCGTCCATCCATACAGGAAAACTGAGCCTGCCAAGATGATCACTCCTACCCATCTGAGTGCATCAGGAAAATCCGACCATTGAGACCAACGCATCCAATTGGGATTTAATAAATATGCCACGACTCCCAAAATAAAAGGGAGTCCTAGAGAATAACGAAGACGCCTAAGGATGATCCCCTCTTCCAATTTGGGCACGGTTTCCCCTGAAGCATCGACATATCCCATGTAGTAGGCTCTATAGCTTATCATGACAAAACTATAGGCTAGGAGCAGCATGTGAAAAGGATATTCACTCTCCATGCTTTAAGACCGTTTACTTCTACAAAATAACTTTCCAAGAATGTAGTCTACGGAAATCAATCCTGGACCAAAGCAGAACACAATGAGCGATGTCAGCAGATAATTAAATGGCAGTTGGTTGATGAAGCGCTGGGGATTATTGTACATACCAAGAGTAGCAGTCAGATGCGCTGTAAAGAGTGCCACGATCATGTTGATAGCAAGAGGTATCGACACCAGCCGTGAGGCAAAGCCAAAGAGCAAGCACAACCCGCCGATGCATTCAACCCAACCAACAAAGGGTGCTAAGAACTCCGGATAGGGAATCCCTAGAGATCCAAAATATTCGATCACCGGCTTTATGTTGTTCACCTTCCCCCAGCCCGCTTGATAGAAGGACCAGCCCCAATACAAGCGAATTGCGAAAAGTAGAAAGGTCTGCAGAAAATTGCCTGTATCAACAATTCCGCAATAGAATCTTCTTATAAAACTCATAACACATGTCCTCATGGGTTGAATAAATCCTTAAAATACTACACTACCCGTGTAGCACCCTTTTTTCAAGAATTTTTTCTCTATACACATCGTGGGTAACCATTCAGGTTCCTACTCAATAACCGCGAAGGTCACGAAGAGTTTGGGAGTACGGGGACTTGTCCTTGCAGTTCTACATAAGTTTTTCTGACAAAAATATCTTCTTCTACGGTCTTATTTGTGCACCTGAAAGAAATGTAAAACCCCAGGGGCGCGGTAGCGCCGGAAGATGTAAGCCCCCTGT
>JAAKFP010000067.1 GCA_011065005.1 Chlamydiota bacterium
GAAAGACCCACGGATCGCCTGGGTTGTTGGAACTCTCAATGAAGCAGGCCTACACGTTCAGAAATCTGACCTCGTGAACTTGGATAAAAACTGGTCGATGATGAGCGGGCAATTCTCTGAAACAATGCGAGATAATGCGCTCATTGCTTTAAGTATTGCCCTGATAAGCATCTTGATCTACATCACCTTCCGGTTCGAGTTTAAATACGCCATCGCTGCTGTAATCGCTCTAACCCACGATGTGGTCATCACCATGGGAATTCTTGCCATGTTCCATAAACTTGGCCTCCCCGTACAAATCGACCTCGAAGTCATAGGTGCCATCATGACCATCATCGGATATTCCCTCAACGACACCATCATCGTCTTTGACAGAATCCGTGAAGATATCAAACTTCTACGCAAATTGAAATTTACCGAAATCATCAACCACGCCCTCAACATCACTCTAGGTCGTACCCTGATGACTTCCGGAACAACACTACTAGTCTTGCTATCCCTCGTTATCTTGGGTGGAAACGCGATTCTAGACTTCTCCCTCGTGATGACCATCGGCGTCATCGTAGGAACATTCTCCTCCCTCTTCATCGCCGGACCAACACTCCTCTACTTCCACAATCGAGAACTGAAACAGCAAGAAAACGAGATGTCCCTGAGAAAAGCGTAACTTCAGGCCCTTTTAAGAAATAAAATTAAACGCAAAGGCGCAAAGACGCTAAGGATCCTAAATTTCTTTGCGTCTTTGCGCCTTTGCGTTTAAAACCTCTCTTAAGTTGACACCATTGGCTAAACGCTCACGGAAAAAGAAAACTTGACAATCCGAAAATCTAAGATACAATATTTTGTTTAGATCTAAATCCTTGTTTTGCTTGAACATATATGTGATATCGATGACGGAGAACACCTATGCATTCTTGGCACCATGACCCCGCAAGCCCCACTTGGGTTTACCCCAAAGGTGACCCCGAATGGAAACAGAGCATCATCAAAGAATTCAAAATACATCCCGTCAGCGCACAAGTTCTCGTCTCACGAGGATTTGACTCGCTAGAACAGATCCATAACTACCTCTACGCTAAACTTCCCGATTTGTACGATCCTTTCCTCCTCATAGATATGGAAATGGCAGTAAATCGTATCCATCAAGCAATCGAAAATTCTGAAAATATTCTGATCTATGGCGATAACGATGTCGATGGGATGACAGGAACAGCTCTCCTCACAGACTATTTGCGGCAAATTGGAGGAAACGTCTTTTTTTACGTCTCAACACCAGGCACACTGCGAGACAGCCTCATCGTCGAAGCCTTAGAATACGCAAAGAAAAACGAATGTAAACTGCTGATCAGCGTCGACTGCGGCATTACAGCGGCCTCAGAAATCGCCAGAATCGTTAAAGAAGGGGTCGATGTCATCGTTACCGACCACCACGAACCCACAGGCAAAATCCCACACTGCATCGCAACACTCAACCCCAAACTTGTCAATAACCCCTACCCCAATCGCGACCTAACAGGTGTAGGTGTAGCCTTCAAACTGGCACACGCACTGACAAATTTCCTCGTAAAAAAAGGGAAATTCAGCTCAAAAAAAATAGATCTCAAACAACTTCTCGACCTCGTCGCTCTCGGTACCATTGCAGATATGGGACAACTACGAGGAGAAAATCGCATTTTAGTGCGATATGGAATCCAGCAACTCCGTAAAACGAAAAGAATAGGGCTAGCAAAGCTTATCTCCGTCTGCGATGTTGAAATCAATCAGATCTCCTCCTTTGCTGTTGCCTCTAAACTATCACCGCGCTTAAACAGCCTAGGGCGTATTGCAGATCCCACCAAGGGTGTAGAGCTCCTGTTGATCCGAAACACCGTCACAGCGGAGAAAATGGCTACTGAGCTCGATTTAAACAACATAGAACGTCAGAAGATCGAACGCACCATGTCGGCAGACGTGGAAAACACCATCTCAGAAGAACCGGGTATCCTCAAAAGAAAAGCGATCGTGATGAGTTCGGAGAAGTGGCATCCTGGCGTTATCGCCATCTTGAGTACCCGCATTTCCAAGCATTACAACCGCCCCACAGCCATGATCGCTATCGACAACCATATCGGAAAGGGCTCCCTCCGCTCCATCAAAGAATTTCCTCTCCTACAAGCTCTAAAAGACTGTTCAGACATACTCATCAACTTTGGAGGACACGACTTTGCTGCAGGTTTTACCGTTAAAGAAGAAAACATCGATGCGTTTCGAGAACGATTCATTGAAGCAGCAAATGAGAAACTATCCGATAAAGATGTTCAGACGAAACTATACTTGGATTCAGAAGTCAATTTTGAAGACCTCACTTTTGACTTTATGGAATCCATGAAATTACTGGAACCTTATGGCAACGAAAACCCTCAACCCATTCTTTATACAAAAGCTAAGCAAGCCTGGCCCCCAAAAGTCGTGGGAAAAACCCACCTCAAACTTTATTTAGAGCAAAATGATCGCATGCTAGAGGGAATTGCATTCGGTAAGGCGCACTTAAGCCCCCAGCTTCGAAAAAAGGACCTCCTCCTTGAGGTAGCATTCACCCCTCAAATCAACACCTTTCAAGGACCTAGCATTCAACTATTAGTTCGAGACATTCGTATTGTTGAATAAACAAAAAAAGGGCAGACTTCCAGCCTACCCTTTATTACAACAAACTTCTTTTCACAAAAAGAAATTAACTCGCTTTCTGGCTATTACTTTTCTTATTGACATGTTGCTCTTTGTAAGCATTCATATCATCGACATGAACAACCCAAGCTGCACCTTTACGATGTGCTTTAAGAATTCCTATGCGCGTCGCATAATAAATCTTTTGCGCAGGAACACTCAGCATCGAAGCAACTTGATTTATAGAGTAGTAACCTCTTGTGTTATCGAAAAGTAGTTCACCTTCAAAGACAGATTTCCTGCGAGAGTATTTGTTTTTGCGATACTCTTCAAGATCGTCAAGGTGAATGGTCCAGCGAGTCGTTTCCTTCTTCGCTTTGAGTTTTTTTAGTTTGATTGCGACATAAATCGCTTGACGTGTCACGTTATTCAAACGAGCAGCTTCCGTAATAGAAACCACTTTTTTTTGTTCGCATTCTTTATGTTCTTCCATACATTTAGACATCTGATAAACCTCCTTGTCTATTTAAAATATTTGTTATATTTTTTTACTCTTTGTTATTCTTAGTTAAGTTGACAAAAGCCACATTAACAACTTTCCGCTATTTCGATTCGTTTGTTTTCTATAATATTCAATTGTTTTAAGCATCTATTTTACCAAAAAAAGAATTGAATGCAAGCACTTTTTCACAAAAACCGCATATTTTTCAAAAAAAGACCATGAAATGCCCAAAAACTCGAAAAAAAGGCCTAATTGGATGGAATTAAACACCTCTCTTTATCTATAATGGTTGTAGATCATTGATTATGAGGAAACTAATGTACCGAAAGCTTTTTTTCACTCTATTCCTATTTCTTTCTACATGGACGATTACTGAGGGAAAATTACCTGAGATAGACTCCCCGAAAGTCCTGGAAAAAGTCCATGAGATCATGAAGGCTCACGCCTCCTACAAAGAGATGTCTGGGGAGCTCATCAGTCGAGCATTTCTAAACTATCTTGATGAGTTAGATCCTAATAAAACTTATTTTATTCTTTCCGATATCGAAGAGTACCTCAAACCTTCGGATGAACAGCAAAATCGAGCATTAGCAAAATTCAATCAAGGGGATTTTGGTGTCTTTTCTGACATTCACGATAGAATGATTGCAGCTATTCATCGCCGACATGAAATTGAGAAGAAAATTGATTTAAACCAATTACCTGAAAAAGTTCTTCCCGAAGAATTCAAAGATATGGATTGGGTTTCGACAGAAGAGGAGCTATTAACCCGTCTAAACAGGATCAAAGCATTACAAATTGAGACCTCATTAAAGTTAAACGAAGAGTTCAGAGAGAAATCTCTGCAGAGGATTCAAAAACATCAAAAAAAGTATGAGGAAGTCATTCTCGACAACGATCCAATCCACCGCAAACAGTTGGTACTTTCCAATGTTCTGAAAGCGACGACAGCTGCGCTCGATGCTCATACTGCCTATTTCACTCCTGAAGAGGCCACTCAATTTATGATCGGTGTGCAGCAAAGGTTGTTTGGCATAGGCGCTCAACTTCGGGACGACCTCAATGGTTTCAGTGTAATAAAAATCATTGAAGGAGGACCGGCAGCTTTGGGAAAGCAACTAAAAGCCAAAGATCGCATTGTTGCTGTTGATGGTGAACCTGTAGTCGGAATGGACATCATCAGCGCTGTGGAACTGATACGGGGCAAGGAAAACACTCCAGTGGTCCTAACGGTTATCCGTGAAGTTGGCGAGGATGACAAAAAAGAGGAGGAACAACTTGATATCACAATTATCCGTGCCGAAGTTGTGCTGAAGGAAACTCGTTTTGAATCTTCTTATGAGCCCTTTGGTCATGATGCTATTGGATATTTAAAACTCTATTCTTTCTATCAAGATCCGGAGAGCTCATCTGCTAAAGATCTAGAGGGTGCGATTGAGAACCTCAAAAAAGAACACAATCTAAAAGGTTTAGTTCTCGATCTTCGTTACAACACTGGAGGTCTACTGTCACAAGCCGTCGACGTTACAGGGTTATTCATAAAAAAAGGTGTTGTTGTTGCCATCAAAGACAGCACAGAGAGTATCCAATACCTTCGCAATTTAAACGGAAAGATGGCTTGGGATGGACCTCTCGTTGTCTTAGTTAACAGGGCGAGTGCATCAGCTTCAGAAATTGTCGCACAAACTCTCCAAGATTATGGTCGAGCCATCATTGTTGGCGATGACCACACCTATGGAAAAGGATCTTTCCAAACGTTTACATTAAATGCAGGCAAGGAAGGTACCGTTAACCCTGAAGGCGAATACAAAGTCACACGGGGAAGATACTACACCGTTTCCGGGAAAACTCCGCAACTGACGGGTGTTGCTTCTGATATCATTCTCCCTGGTCCCTTGTCAGAATTGGATATAGGAGAGAAGTTTTCCAAATATCCTCTGGAAAACGATTCCATAAAAGCAAACTTTGATGATGATCTTTC
Organism: Chlamydiota bacterium; assembly: GCA_011065005.1. Classification (GTDB taxonomy): domain Bacteria; phylum Chlamydiota; class Chlamydiia; order Chlamydiales; family Waddliaceae; genus JAAKFP01. The sequence goes on from JAAKFP010000067.1 coordinate 5,127, forward strand.
AGACGTTCCCTATTCGCAGCGGCAAAGGATTCGGGCGCTATACAAGTTTGACCTACAAAAGATATTAACTACGTATAAGCCCTATTTGGAGAACTTGAAAAGCAACGCAGAATACCGTGTCGACCAGAATAATAACTATCAAACATTCCTGAAAGAACTGAAAAAAGATAACACTGTTGAAGAGGAGACGGAAAAACATTTCGGTCATAACGATCTTCAGCTTACAGAAACGTATAACATCATGAAGGACCTCATTGTGTTGATGAACTCAGCTTGAAAACAAAACCTCTTTCCGTCAAAATAATTGTCTTTCAACAAAAGGTTTACTATGTCAGTACGCGTACGCATTGCCCCATCACCCACAGGTGATCCCCATGTTGGGACAGCCTATATTGCTGCTTTTAATTTAATTTTTGCCCAGCACCATGGGGGAAAGTTCATTTTACGAATAGAGGATACCGATCGCACTCGTAGCCGTCCTGAGTTTGAGCAAAATATTTACAAAGCGTTGGAGTGGTGTGGTATCCATTGGGATGAGGGACCGAATATCGGTGGAGACTACGGACCTTACCGACAGTCTGAACGCTTGCACCTGTACAAAGAACACTGCCAAAAATTGCTCGATGAAGAGAACGCTTACAAATGTTTTTGCACCTCAGAAGAGCTGGCAGAGATGCGTCAAGTGCTTGCAAAGCGTGGAGGGCGTCAAGGGTATGATCGCAGATGTCGCAACTTGAGTCCCGAAGAGATCCGTGAAAAAGAGGAGCAGGGGCTCTCATGGGTTGTTCGCCTCAAAGCCCCTCTAACAGGAGAATGTATTTATACCGATGCTATTAAGGGTCGTATCTCATTTCCATGGAAAGATATTGACGACCAGATTCTCCTCAAGTCAGACGGTTATCCCACCTATCATCTTGCCAATGTTGTGGACGATCATCTCATGGAAATCACCCATGTCATCCGTGGTGACGAATGGATCAGCTCAACACCGAAACATCTTTTGCTCTATGATTACTTTGGCTGGAAAGCGCCAACTTTTATGCACATGCCATTGCTGCTAGGTACAGATGGAAAAAAACTCTCCAAGCGAAGAAATCCTACATCCATCTTCTTTTATCGCAACAGCGGCTATTTACCCGAAGCGTTTATGAATTTTATCACGCTGATGGGGTATAGCATGCCTGGAGATCGGGAAATCTACCCCTTCGAGGAGATCATCAAGGAATTTGATGACAAAAGAATTGGTGTCTCAGGCGCTGTTTTTGACCTAAAAAAGCTGGAATGGTTGAACCAACAATATATCATCAAAAACATCCCCGAAAACCATCTCTGGGAACGTTTGAAAGATTGGCGTTTCAATGATGAGTACATGGCTAAGCTGATGCCCCTATGTCATTCCCGCATCAAAACATTCGGCGACTTCATGGATCTTTGCGATTTCTTTTTCATCAACCACTTGAAATACTCGGACGACATATTCCTAGGAAAGAAGCTCTCAAAACAACAAGCAGCTTTTATCCTTCAAGGCATGATCTGGAAGCTTGAAGAAAGTGGAAACTGGAAGAGCTCCGGAGTGCAACAAGCCTCAAAAGACGTTGCCGAGTTCTTTGGCACCAACCATAAGAAATGTGTGATGCCTGTCCTCTTTGCCAGCCTTATGGGCAAGAACCAAGGCCCCCCACTCTTTGACTCTGCAGAAATTTTGGGAAAGGACATCACCCGTACCCGTTTCTTAAAGTCGATAGAGTTTTTGGAAGGAATTTCTAATAAGAAGTTACAAGCCCTCCGAAAAGCTTGGGAACAGCGGAACGGTGCAGAAATTTTTGCAGAGAGTAATTAGTAACCGTTCAGACCCCTGCTTAATAACCGCGAAGATCGCGAAGGAAGCGAAGAAAACGCGAAGTTTTTTTTATTAGTTATGGAAAAACTCCTGAATTCTACCTAAAGACTCCTGATGACGTAACCAATAAATAAAGAGGAAAAATTATGACTCAAGCACTATCTTCAGCAGCGAATTATCTGGCTTCCCTGTGGCAGTCAGAAACATCCACGTCTACCCTCTCCAACCCAGGAGATCCCTTCCAGGTAGAGACGCGATTGGCTGTGAGAGCATTGAATCAGCAGATCAGCGATATGCTGCCTGGCTGCACACTATGCAAAGCGACGCTTAGTACGACCAAACAAGGCGAACTCTCATTTCATACAGAATCGGGAGAGATCACAATTTTCCCCAATGAGAAAACATTGAATCATTGGCTTGCCGATGAAGCCGCTATCGACATCTGGGAGATCGAAGACCTGCGCGGGGGAAAGTCCAACGTTTTTTGCAAACTCCAAAGAGCAGGTGCGTGGGGTTACGACACTTTTGAGACAAAGGAAAAACTCTTTGATCAGCTGAGAGAGGATTATGGAGTGTTTTGGAAACTCGAAGATCCGGAAAGCTACCAAACCACCTATATCCGCTATAACGCAAGACTGTTTGGCAGTAGCTATGATCATGTAGCCTATGAGAACCTGATCTACGTGGCAGATAGCCTGGAATTCGGGGCTCCTAATCGAGCCACGTCTGCAACCTCAGACCGAGCTTCCTGGGGAAAGAGAATTGTGGCTTGTGTTCTTGGAGGTTTGCTCATATCTGCCGGAAGATCGTGGGAGTCCAACCAAAACAGCGTCTCTGATGCCATCGCAATGATGAAGGGAACGCTGGGTCCGACCGCGTTCAAAGCAGCCTTTGTCTTTCAGATGTCCATGATCGCTGTAATGGGCAGACAAGAGGGAGGAGCTCTTCCAGGAGCATTGCTCGCAGGGATGATGTTGCTGCCGGAGTCGGTGAAAGGCCAATCTTTGTGTCCTCAACTAGTGGGAAGCTATGATACGCCTAGCCAGGCTTGGGGCGTCGCCCTTTCCGGCAATTATGCCTACGTGGCGGATAGTTGGATCAGTGGTCTTCAGATCATCGATGTATCCAATGTCACCAACCCCTCGTTTGCGGGCTCCTATAATACGACTAGCGCTGCTATTGGCGTGGCCCTTTCCGGCAATTATGCCTATGTGGCGGATTGGACTTCCGGTCTTCAGATCATCGATGTGACCAATGTGACCAATCCCACGCTTGCTGGCTCGTATAATACGTCTGGCAATGCTTATGTCATCGCCCTTTCCGGCAATTATGCGTATGTGGCGGACAATACTGCCGGTCTTCAGATCATTGATGTGTTCAATGCAGCCAATCCAACGCTTGCGGGCTTCTATGACACACCCAATCAAGCTTTTAGCGTTGCCCTTTCCGGCACTTATGCCTATGTGGCAGATAGTTTGTCAGGTCTTCTGATCATCGATGTGAGCAATGTGGCAAATCCAACACTTGCGGGCTCCTATAATACGCCTGGCTCTGCTCGGGACGTCGCCGTTTCCGGCAACTATGCCTATGTGGCGGATTATTTTTCAGGTCTTCAGATCATCGATGTATCCAATGTGACCAATCCCACGTTTGCGGGCTCCTATAATACTTCTGGCGAAGCTTTTGGCGTCGCCCTTTCCGGCAATTACGCCTATGTGGCGGATCAGACTTCCGGTCTTCAGATCATCGATGTGGCCAATGTGGCCAACCCCACGCTTGCGGGGTCCTATGATACGCCTGACTGGGCTCGAGGCGTCGCCGTTTCCGGGAATTATGCCTATGTGGCGGATAGGGACTCAGGTCTTCAGATTATTAAAATACCTTGTCCTACTCCTACCAGCAGTAATTCAACTATCACTACAAGTTCCTCCACAACTATTCCTACTCCAAGTTCCCCAACCTCCCGTTCCTCCACAAGTCTCTTGGCTTCCACTTTACAATCTACGACTACCACCTTTTCTCTTTCTACCGATTCTACGAAGACAAAAACTCCTGTCTTCATATCCACGACGGGGATTTCTTCTCCAGACACTCCCTCTTTTCTATGGATTGTAGGCCTAGTCGCTGGAGGAGTACTCTGCCTTGGACTAACCGGAGGAGCTGTGTATGTTCTTCGCAGACGAAGAAAATCCTCGAATAATGCGCCAAGCTTTATTGAGCGAGGATCCAAGGCTCATGGCAGCTTTGAATTAGAACCTCTGGTAGAGAGAGGTCACAAAAAAATTGGAGGAGCGTATTACCAACTGAGTACCATT
>JAAKFP010000068.1 GCA_011065005.1 Chlamydiota bacterium
ACAGGGGGCTTGCACCTTTTGGCGCTACCGCGCCTCTGAAGTTTTACATTTCTTTCAGGTGCACAAATAAGACCGTAGAAGAAGATATTTTTGTCAGAAAAACTTATGTAGAACTGCAAGGACAAGTCCCCGCACTTCCAAATTCTCGGGTTTATCTTTGGTAGATGCCAACAAGCTCACCATAGCTTAAGATATGCCCATCCATTGCTGCCACCAACTCATCTCTAGTGCTGCCCTTGGAAATATCAAGCTGAGTATCCAAAGCAAACACTTTGAAGAAATAGCGGTGTGGACTACCTGGAGGTGGGCAAGGACCACGATAACGGTCCTGTCTAAAATCGTTTCTCCCTTCAGCAGGAATTGACTCCCCTTCATTTAAAGAAATCGCAGTTGGGTCGATATTCCATGCCACCCAATGTACGAATGTGCCCATAGGAGCATCCGGATCGTCGACAATGATAGCATAGCTTTTAACGGCATCCGGAGCATTTCCTATTGATAGAGGAGGCGAAACATCAACTCCTTCACAAGTATACTTTCTGGGTATCGTTGCATTATGTTTAAAAGCTGTGCTTGTTATTTGGAGTTCTCTTTTTTCTGTAGCCATAAGACCTCCTTTATCCAAGGTAAATAAACACAATAGAAGGAATGCAGTACCTAAAGCGCGAACAGGTACGTTCATAATCCTTCTTGTTCTTTTCGCTCGACTCTTTTTCCTTTTTGCTTCAAATACTTAACAACTAATTCAGACAAATCACTCATTTCTTTTGCAAGTGGATCTAGAAGAGAGGCTCCTAATGGCGCAAAATGTTCCTGCGCTTCTTTGGTATTGGTGATTACATCTTGGATGGCGTTATATACATTCTCTAATTTTTGTGTATCGCAAGCTTCGACATTCATCTCTTTTCTTAAATCTCCAGGACTTGGAAGATTTTGAAACTGTTCCATAATTTTCGGGACAAACGGAAGAGCTTCCTGAGCGGGTTTACTGGAAGCCTCTTTGATTTGTTTTGCAGCTTCGTTAAGATCTCCTGCCAATCTATCCAAATCGATATCCATAATATATCCTCTTTATTTATTGCAAATCAGTAAAATTTAGCTGTAAAATATTTATTATATCTTGTCAAGGGTAACCTTCAGAAAATACTTGAGTTGTGAGCTTTAAGGGTTCCCGTTAGGGGACCAAGTGAGCTAGCCCCGTCCTAGTGCGAGGGAGCTTGTGACCGAGACACGTAGGGCGGGGCTAGCTCGCTTTGTCCCCTTATCGGGGACACTGGAAAGTTTTTTTATCGATTTAAAATTATAAGAATGAAATGTTTAATGACATAAGTGTAAAGACTTATTTTGATAGGTTGATGCGTATGTGATCTTCGCGGTTATACCCCGCACGGTTTAGTTTGACTAGTTGAATGTGCTCAGATTTTTCCGTCTGGCGAAGCATGGAGACCGAAGATAACCCAAGTGGGTTTTCGAGGTCGAATGCAAAGCCAGATGGGAAAAGATGAGTACAGACAACTAGTCAAACTAAACCGTGCGGGGTATATAAACCAAGGGTCTCAACGCTTACCTGTAAACAGGTTTGAATTCTTTCTTTTTATTCTGTATCGTTATATAACGGATGTACCCTAAAGTTATTATTCACATTTAAACTTAAGGATGAGCAAATGGAATACAATACGGTAGAAATTGATGGTAAGAACCTTACATTAAGTGATGTCCAAAGGATCGCAAGTGGGTCATTCGTTGAGCTAGGACCCGACACTCGCGAAACATTAAAAAAATCACAAGATCTTGTTGAGAAAATGTCCCAGTCCTCCGAACCGATTTATGGAGTGAATACAGGGTTTGGATATTTAGCAAACCAGAAGATTAGCCCCGCTCAGCAGAAACAACTGCAAAGAAACATCCTCGTCAGCCATGCTTCAGGGTATGGGAACCCTCTTTCGCAAGAGGAAACTCGCCTGGCGATGGCCCTTCGATTGAACGTTCTCTTAAAAGGACCATCGGGAGTTCACTATGCGCTATGTGAAGCCTTCCGCGATCTTATCAACGCTGAGATCTATCCAATAATTCCAGAATATGGTTCTGTAGGAGCAAGCGGTGATTTAGCCCCTCTAGCACATCTGGCCCTACCTCTCATAGGACAAGGAGCCGTCAGGTATAAAAACAGGGAAATGCCCGCTGCCGAAGCCTTAAAATTAGCGGGACTGAAACCATATGAGCTCCAAAAAAAGGAGGGACTTGCGCTGGTTAACGGCACACAGATTATGCTTTCCGTGGGAGGTCTTGCTTTGCTCCAAGCTATCGAACTCCTCGATCTAGCTGATAAGATCACCGCTCTCAGCTACGAAGCTCTCATGGGTTCTCCCAAAGCTCTCGACCCTCTTATTCACCTTGCCAGAGGACAAAAGGGACAAATAGAGAGCGCAGAGAACATCCTCAAGGCCCTTGAAGGCTCCTACATTTTGAATGACAATCATGCTCCCGTAAGAGTACAGGATCCCTATTCTCTACGTTGTGCCCCTCAGATCCATGGAGCGAGTCGCGATTCTATTCGCCATAGTAAAGAAGTTATTGAGAGAGAGCTCAACGCCTCAACCGATAACCCCTTAGTGTTCCCCAGTGAAGAGAAAATTCTAAGTGGTGGTAACTTCCATGGGCAATGCCTTGCTATGGCTTTCGACATTGCAGCAATGGCTATGGCAGAAATCGGCAACGTGTCAGAACGTCGATTGGAGTTGCTTCTCAATCCCCAAATGAGTGGACTTCCCGCATTTTTGGCACCGGATGAAGGAATCAACTCAGGATATATGGCTGCACAATACCTCAGCGCCTCTATTGTCAATGAAAACAAGTTACTAGCAAACCCCTCTTGTACTGATTCGATCCCTGGCAATGTTGGGATTGAAGACCTTGTCTCTATGGGAATGACCTCTGCGCGTAAATTTAGGAAACTCGTGAATAACTTACGAGTTGTTTTAGCGGTAGAAATAACAGCGGCTTGTCAAGCTATAGACCTTAGACAGCAGAAGGTCCTTGGAAAGGAAACCAGTGAGCTTTACAAAAAAATCAGAGCCGAAATTCCTGAATTAAAAGAAGATAGGATCATTTCCGAAGATATAAAAACAGCCGTTAACATCTTAGAACGAAGCCGAGGGATTGAAGCATTCCATGAGACGTTCTGTAAAAGATAAGCATAGACGATTCTTCAAAGAATATGCTTCTCACCCTAATTATCATGCGCCAGTGATCAAATCTGGCATGTGCGCCGATTTTGTTCTATTTTCCTGTGAAAATTTCCAAGAAATCCTGTATCATCAAGGTTCACTACTCCCATCAAGTGTATTTATTAAAGGATGCAATATTCAAAATGAACGATAGTTCCCTTAATCTTATTTCACCCCCTTTTACTCCTTTTGAATATCCAACTGATGAATTTGCTCCTCCCCCTCCCCCTAAAGTATACAAACCCTCCAAGTTGGAAATCTTGTGGCGAAAAGTTTGTGAACTTGTTGCAAAAATTTGGGAAAAAATCTGTTTTTGGAAGTCCGATTTTCTTCTCAGCACAAGCGGTCGCATGGAACTCAAAAGAGAGAGGCTAATATGGCAGACGAGAGCCAAGGGAGAAAGACAAAGAAGAAAGATCCAGAGGCAGGACTCAAAAGGGCCAGTAATTGTCCACGAACCTCCTGCGGACCTTCCCCCTCAGGAGTCGCCCCTTTCCGATATGTGTACCTTCTTTGAGAAATTTTCTGGTATTCTTGTCAACCAATGCCTATATAAAGAAAAAATTGAAAGTAAAGAAAAAGAAGGGGTTAAAGGTACCGCTCATCAATGGAAAGAAGATATCATTGACGAAATAAAGCAGCTTCCCGAATCTGTCAATGCTCTTAAAATTATTCCCACTATTCTCGATAAATTGTTCCCCTCGCAAAATTGGCACACCAACTCATCGCAGCCAACACAACCTCCAAACTTCTTCCCTGATGCATCAACCTTTTTCAACACCTTTGCCCAACTACTAAAGAAGGGGAAATTAAACAAGTATCTAGAGGAAATCAAAAAGCAAATTAACTCTACCTTCGAAGAGGACGTTCAAACAATCCTTCAAAAGAATACAAAGACTATAGCTCTCTATCTAAGCAGCAGGTTAGCAGAACTCTTAAAAGCCCTTCCCTGCTCTCCTCCATCAAAAAAGGATATAAAGCATATCGATGCTTTTATCGAATTATTAAAAACGATTGTGAAGCATGTGGAAGGGTGGCTCAAGGCGAATGAAACACAAAAAAGGAGGGAAAAACAAATCCCTCAATCAAAAAATGATGCCCAACTGGAATGTAAGACCCCTGCTCAAGTAGAAGCAAAAAAGGAGGCACGCGAACAGCTAGAAAGGGTGAAGGAGTGCGGGAGTGAAGAAAACTACCTCAATGAGGTATTCCATGGACAATTTGGAGAAGCTAAATCAGAAATTTGTCACCCCGTCGTAAAGAAATGCATATCTTCGCATGATGAAGCTGAACGTTCAAGACTTATCGAAGAATATGTCGAGGACCTTGTCGAAAAGCTAATCCCCTATTTTTTGCCGAAGCAAAACATTGAACTTCCAGATGGACCAAAATTTGAGATCGATGGGATTCCCATCAAACTCCCAGAAAATTTTGAGAAAATAAGCCGCCAATTAGAAAATATTTTTACACTGGTAATCGATACGGAATATGCTAATGGTAAGAAAATAACTTATAGAGACAAAGAGAATTTTAAGAACGATATCTTGTGTTTTGCAAAAACATATGCTTTGGATCGCACTCATAATCTTATCAAAGGGGCGATAAAGAAGGGTCTAATTATCCTTATAGAAAAACTTTCTAATAAGGACTGCCTAGACAAACTTGCCGCAGACAATATTTTTCCTGCTCTCATCGACAAAATCTTCGAAAGCTGGGTCAGGGGAACAGTTGAAAAAAACGTATCCAGAGTTGACCAGCACTTTCACGAAATTACAAAAGCAAAACATGCTGTATTTCATACCAAAAAGGAACTGATCACTACTTTAAATGACCTTCTGAAAGAAAAACCCGTAGACTTTCAGTTTACAGAGCAAGATATCGGTCAGATTGCTAAAGATTTATCCAAAGATACTTCAATCTTAAAAGATCCCACAAAATTTAAACTGAGAGTCAAAAGCCGATTATCGGAAAAGATAGGCTGTAAGAGTAAGAATTTCCCCCTGAAAGAGAATGAAATCGATCAAGTTTCTGACCTTTTCTATAAAATCGCCGATGCAAAAAGCAAAGCTATCAGACACAAGATAGACCTCCATGACAAAGTCTATAATTACATGAAAAATCGGGACAATGATTTTAAATTGGATGAGGAGGGGGTAGATAAAAAGAAATTTATCGAACTATCAAAACTCGTATTTTCAGAGATCTATCACCACCTACACATGACTTTCGTCAGAGATAAGCCTGAGAAAGTTCCCAAAAAGAGTGAAATCAACAAAGAACTCAAAAATTATTTTAAACCCGCAAATGTTCCAGATCAACCATTGTATGGAGACTTAGTCAGAAATATTCTGGATTATGCTACCAATGGCGATATTCACATGCTCGTTGAAAAACAAGGCTTTGTGAAAGGGGCAGCAACTAAAGTCTTAGTTGGAGCTGCGAAACTTACAAACAATGTTTTTCCATCAATAAGTCAAAGCTGCAGTAGTTCAATGGCAAGGATAACATGTAGCTATGATCTTCTTGTGTCCAGCTCTGTAGAAGCCGCCAGTCGAACCTTATTGACTGAAAAAGAGGTGTACGAAGTATTTCTCAAACCGGAACCTCCCCCAGAAGAGCGTGAAAAAATCCGAAAACAGACCAGGTTAACGCTTGAAAAGAATATTCGGAAAATATCAGCTCTCACACGAGACACTCTAAAACTGGTTCCTTTGATTCCTACCCTTTCCTCAGAGAAGATTACGGGGTTAATCCGCCACCTATTTGACAATCTCTTCAGTCGACCCGAAATCAATAAAAGCCTTCTGTTGAATGCATTCGACGTCATTGACCGCAACCTCTCAGAATCTGCTCAAAGCATCAAATAACCACAGAAGTTGACGCCATTGGGTGAATATTTACAATTATTTTCTTCTTATTGATATATTCATCTAAAATTAATGTGTTCTTAACAATCATACGTTATAATCACTACTTTATTAATCAAATAATAAGTATTAGAGGAATTTATACAATGACTAGTGAAAGCTCTGTTCCCAGCATAAGACCTGATAGTTATAGACCTGTAGCTTCTGAGCCTGAAAAAGGGACAAAGTGCCCCTTGTTCAAGCTCTTAAACAAAATCTGGAGCGCCGTAAAGTGGATATTCCATAAAATTGCGGGTCTCTTCTCTCCCTCACCCTTAAAAAATCTGTCAGAGAGAGACATAGAAATCATTCAGAATGCCGAGCGGATGACAGCCCACAGAAGGCCGGGAGAATTGCCGAAAGAACAACGTCGAAGGAACGTAATAACGGCGGAGGCACTTCTGGACCCTACCACAAAACTAGAAAGTAAAGATGCAGATCGCAGTTCAGGCATTCACATTGATCTTATCGAACACAAACCGAAGGAAGGCTTGAAAGAAAAAGAACCCCCTCCTGAAATAAAAAATCCTGTAATGCGTGAATTTTACCAAACGGGTCAAGAGTTTGTGGACCTCTTGATTGACACTGTCTTTGATAAAAAAGTAAAACCAAAGCTTTCTGGATACAAAGAAGGTTTAGATTCAGCATCTAACGGGATCAAATTCGGTGCCGACTTCGTGATTCAAGTTGGTGATAGGGCAGCGAAACCTTTCTTCGAAATGTTAAAAAAATACAAAGTAGAAGAAGCTCTGGAACCTGTAGGAAAACACCTCTTAAGTTGGCTGATTCAAGATGTGAACAAAGACACCTTCGAAATAAATCTCCAAAAGAAAATGAAAAGAGAATTTGAGAAAAACGAAACGTCCGAGTCTTTTACAGACCCTTGTGTAAGCTGGCTCTGGGAATCAAAAGGTGATAAGCCCTTAGCAACGTCCTATCAAGAGGCTGGAGTCGAGATCTCAGAAAATGAAAGTCTCATCGAAAAGACATATGAAACCGCGCTTTTGATCTTAGTAGAACATCAAATTGATCAATACATCGCTATTCTTCACAAAAAACTGGATGATAGATTCCCGGAACTTATCCATGAAATGATGAAAACAAATGCTCAAAAGATTTCGGATATCGTATTGAGACGAATGATCGATCTTTTGGAAAATGTCGAATACACAGATCTGTCTAGCGAAGTAATAGGGTTAGCATGTGACCAGACAAACGCTGTGGTAGCTTTCGAAGGTGCCAAGAAAAATCGGATAAAAGAAGAAGAAGAAACACTTGAAAGAGCGAAAAAAGCAAAAAAGATGACGCCAAAACCGGGAGAAGAGGATACAAAGGAAAAACTGGTAACATACCTTGGACAGGTTGATACTTACGGTGAAGAGTCCTGGAAGAAAAGGATTGCTGTACAGGATGGACTGCAAACTTACAGTGAAAACCCTATTTGTCATCCGGAAATCAGAAAACTCATCCAAAACCCTCATACTACAAAAACGGAGAGAGAAGAACTTGAAAAGAAGGTGTATCAGGATTTCGCCGATAAAGTTCTCCCAGCCCTTTTTCCGAAGCAAAAAGTACAACTTCCAGATGGCACGGTTGAAGAGGTAGATGGGCTTATTTTTCTATTAAATCAGATCGAGATTCCTGAAGAGTTTCAAGAACTTCTCAAAAAAGCTGAAGATCTCGGCAAGAAAATCGTCTCAGAAAATACGCAAGGTGTCCTCAGAAGTCTGTCCGAATCACTTTGGGATATCGCATATGAACGTATAGAAAAACTTATCATCGAAAACATCGTGAAACAAGAAATCAATAAAGCGATGGTTTTTGGAATAAAAGAATTGTATGAAAAAGTGATCACGCCAAAACTGTTCACCGAAATTATGGGGCAGAACGCTCTTCCTGCTATACAAAGGGCACTTATCAAGGGGATGACCAAAGAGGTGATGTTTAAGAATCGTAAAGAATACTATTCCGACTTTGAAGATATTACATACACCGAGGATTTAGCAAAAAGAGAAGAATCTATTACCAGCCTATGTAAGAAATTATACGGTTCTGCAAAAGGTGCCTGCAAGGAATCAAGGAAAGCTTTTGAGGAACTATCGTTTAAAGAATATCAAAAGATTGTTCTTCCTCTAGTGGAAGAGATCGAAAGTGGAATAGTTGCTTACAAAGAAAGCAAAGGCAGTGAAGGGGCAAAAGACAGGAATCAAATCGTAAGAGAAGCCCTCGAAGGATATTTCAAAACTATCGACCATGGTAAAGACTCCAGATTAGGGGAGATCGCCGTAAATGCTGCTTTTAAGATTGGTGAGCTAAGTAGTACAGCTGAAAAGCTTGAATTTTGGATCAAAAATCTCATTAGCGACAAGTTCACCGATGTAGTACATCCTTTCGTAAAATCACCGGATGAGTTGTTGAAAGTTTCTACGGAAGCAATTCGAGAAAACTATCTTGACGAAGAGAAAATGAAAAAACTCCTCTTTGAGAAATCTAAAGAGGTTTCTATCGATGAAGCCAACGGTACTCTCAAGAAGGAGATCACAAAGACAGCAGAATTTGCTTACGATATGATCTTCCAGAGCATTGAGAGTAGTGGATGGAGCTTTCTCATAAAGCCTGCAGCAAAAATCGCTATTGGCTCTAATGCTTCAAAGTTAGATGAGACGATCGGAAAGGTTTTTCACAGCCTGTTCGGCAATAAGGTTATGACACAAAACCTCTTGGTTCGTGCTCAAGACCTTGTCATGGATGCCTTAATGGCCTCATCTAAGAAGATTGGTAAAAGTGAAGCGATGAAACCTGTAAAGGTCAAACGCCTTCCCACACTTGTTCCTGAATGCTTAGTAACTTGACGACTGCGCGTGTCGTTGTTGCATTAATCACCACCGAGCCCACTGACTCGACTTTCGACATTTGGATTCAGCCTGAAGGGCTGGTATTGCAACAGCCCAGGGCAACGCCCTGGGAAAAGTCGATAAGAAACATAGCAGCCTGTAGAGGCTGTGAAAAAACTAGGGATCAGTCGATTTTTGAAAGATTTTTTCGTCAGATCGAAAAATTGAAAATCAGTTATACTCCTAAGAGTAGGTGATTTGAGATTTTCTCGAT
>JAAKFP010000069.1 GCA_011065005.1 Chlamydiota bacterium
GAAGCCTGGGCTAATACAACGAATGACAAACAACGAGGGGTTAACTGGCAATTTACAGTCGCTAATGCACGTACCAAACTCAAGGGTCTCTACCCTGAAATTAAAATTTGACAGAGCACTAGTATCTCTACGGCTAACTTAGCATTTTTCAATGCGTCTTTATAATTCCCTAAGTCAATGTGAATAGCTACAATATTCCTATAACTTTCGAGCATTATATGAGAATCTGCACCGCATTCAATTTGAATGTCGATGGCAGCTTTCATCTCTTTTAATGCTTCCTTGAGGTTTCTTAATACATAAAAGCATGTAGCTACATTATTATGAGTTATTGCAGTATCAATGTGGTTATCACCAAGCATTTTTTTCCTCACTTCTAGCGCTTTCCGATAGTATTCTAAGGCATCATCATATTCTACTTTCTCGTAGTAGTTATTTCCAAAAAAGTCATACCTTTTAGCAATTTCAGGATTGATTGGTCCAAGGACTTTTGTCTCAATTTCCAATGCTCTACGTTGAAATGCAACACTTTTTTTCAACGGATCATCTAGATGTTTAACGGGATCCGGCGTCACATAATCCGGTGTTTTTCCATAAACGGGGTCCTCATCGAGCCGAGGAATTGCCCCGTTTTTGGGACCTGGCGTCACACAATCCGGTGTTTTTCCATATGGATCCCCTGTCCCTGGTAGGGTGCAAGGAAGCGTTCCATGGCGCTCATCCTCATTTGTAGTCGAGGTAGTAGAGAACCCTGCAGAAATGCAACGATCGGAAGCTGTAGAGGAAGAATCCGTTTGGTGAAATAAGCGAAAAATATTCTCTCTTTCGAGAGCTCCTGCAAGTTGCATAGGCGTCAAACCATTCTCGTCCTTTCCATCTAACAGTGGTTGCAGTGAAGACCTGTATTTATTGAGTAAATGTTGAATTGACGAGTGTTGATTTGCATATACAGCCAGATGAAGCAAGTTCCCAATTCTCGGAATATCCTGAAGTGAACTTCCGGAAAAAAGGAGATCAATAAATGCGTTTTTTCCTCTTAAAACAGCAAGAGACAGGGCATTTACTTGGATCCCATTCCAGTTGAGGATCGCACTTGGATTTGCTCCCTTTCTTAGTAGCAACATGACTGAATGATGTTGTTCAGCGAGAATTGCTGTATGGAGGGGTGTTTCTTTCCGCTGATTATGCATGCTCAGAAGGGGTGAATCAAGTAGTTGCTTAAAGTTATCTAACCAACCAGATGCAACTGCAACATGAAGAGCCGTGCGGTCTTCTCCATCAAATTGAGCAACGATACGTCTATAAGTAAGAAGCCGCCTAAACAATTGATTTTTCCCCTCTTTCATGGAACGAGTTAATAGGGTTCTTCCCTGAGCATCCGTGATTCGAAATAGTTCGCCTCTGAGAGAATCGATTGTGGTCCAGTTGAGTTCTTGGCAAGCTTTAAAGGCTGCCTCAAAACACCGTGCTTCGGCCTTTTTATAATCACCCGCAACAGGATCGATCGATATCTTGAAAACGGAAGCGATTCGATTCAAAACGCCCCAATCCTGAGATGAATTGACAGGAAAACTCTGAGAAGGTGGGCTTTCTGTTCCACTTATTGCGGGATTTACTCCATTTCGTCCATTTACTCCACCAAACATAAAAGCCTCCAAGCTTTGTGAATTACAACAATCTTCTATTCAAAATGTGAAATTAACCATGCCTGGGGTTATCAATAAAATCAATCGAAAAATTTTTAAGTTTTTTTGTGCCTTTATTCAGGAATTTAAACAAAACATACAAAACCCTATTACAAAACGTACATGTTCTCACAATGGTGTCAACTTAAGAGAATAAAAAAAAAGTATTTACCACTGAGTTCACAGAGCCCACAGAGAGAAAAATGATTCTCTCTGGGTAAAGTCTTTTCTTTAAGTTGACACCATCAAGTAGATAAGAAGCACATCGGGTTTGACGTGGCATTCTCGATGATTGACCCACCTTCCTTCCAGGTTGTGGTCGCGGTATTTTTCTGGCAATAGCTTTCGGTTCGTTAAAATAGAAAGGATTTTATATATTTCGGTGACCACAGATTTCTGGTGCCGATATTTCTTTAGATCTTTCTTGAATTGTTTCGAGTTCTTAATCTTCAGCATTAGAATTCATGCCCATAGCCTCCCAGAAGTCGTCCAAAGAGTCATGATTTTCCAGGTTTTTTCCCTCTTCGGTTTCACGCAAAACCTTTTGGGTTTCTTTGTTGGGAATCCTCTTTTTTGGCATGTGCTTGTAGGTCAAAGATAGAAGATATTCGCTGATAGTCTTCTTTTCTTTAGCAGCAAGCATCTTGATGTACATGCGTTCATTTTCGGTACAATCAACGCTAAGGCGAACTTTATGTTGTCTCATACAAAACCTCCTTATGCTTTTATTATAGCTGATGCATATTTTTAAGTAAAGGTGCATTTCTACACTTTCTACACTTTTACGTGTTTCACTATACAACAGCCTTTCCCTGGCACAAATCATGCATATGCTATCGCATCATGCTGTCATTTAATGAATTTAGGAGGCAAAAATGTCTAGGATAGAAAAAAACTCCCCTCGCATTGAGGAAAATGCCTTTGATAAAGGCCCAAATGCACATCAGAAGGAAAATCTATGGATACACAAAATCGGAGGTAGGCAGGAACCTCTCCCCCCTCTCCCTGGAAGTAAAAAACTTACTGTCAACGGCATAGAGAAAAGTGCTGTGACCAATGCTATCGCTACACAAATTCTGTTTCCTAGCGCCCTATTTGGAATGATCAAGGAAGTGAAAAAAATGTCGGAAAGCACTCTAGAAGAGAAAATCGCCAAAGAAGGAGCTTTTCGCAACCTCATCCTTCAGCAATTTCATATTGAAGAGGTGATATCTGACAACCATTGCGGTCTCAGAGCCATTATTTGCGCTGTCACCCCGGGGATTGATTCCAATAGTGAAGAGATTACAGCGATTATCTTACGTGGAGATATCATTCAACACATTATGAAACACCCAAAAATCTATCAGGAATACAATGGAGCAAAAGAGATCAAAGACTCTGAATTACTGAACGCAAGTCTAAGGGAATATTGCTCCAGAATGATCAACTCTGAAACTCCAATCGGAGAGCTGGAAATCATGACGATGAGCGAAATCCTCAAGACACCGATACATATCATTTCCTACAACAATCCCGGAATAGGAACTAATGGAGAGATTGTCTCTGGAGAAGGTAACACCTTCGGTAAAAATTACGAGCGGGAACCGATCTTCTTATATTTCGATCCGGTGAGGTCACATTACCTGCCGATGATAAAACTCAAAGGATAGCTGTGTAGCATAATCACCACAGAGAGCACAAGAGCTCACAGAGAAGATATGAGAGAAATTAAAAACGAATTATCGTCTAACCAACAATGCTCTTCTCACCAAGGCAACTAACACCCTTTTTGAGTTTTCCATCGACAATAATGTACACTTCTTCACGAGAGTTGTTCGCACAAAGTCGCTGGAGTGTGCTGCTGTTGTTGATGAGATAATCTACCTCGTGAAGGGAAGAGAGAACGTCGATGAATTCGTTGCAAGGTTGTAAGTCATTCACATACACCAACAAATCCCAATTATCCCTTTGGCCAAGTTTACGGATCGCACTGAAAATAGGTGTCGTCAATCCTTGCTGTCCTGACACTTCGAGTGTAGCATACCTTCTCCCTTTCAAAGCCTCCTGAAGAGTGGGTAAATGTTCTTCATCAAAGAGCTTATTGCTGACATCTTCGTATAACAAACGCCTTGCTAATTCCGCCAATGTAATCCTAGCACATCCAAATCTCTCAATAGCAATTCCTGCGGCAATGTTTGACAGCTGTGCCCCTTCCGCTATCGACAAGCCATTCGCTGCGGCACAGGACAGCATTGCCAACACGGTGTCCCCTGCTCCTGTGACATCTTTCACCTCGCGAATGCGCACAGGAAAGTCTTCCCGCTTTCCATCCGAATAGAATAACGAGATTCCTTCTTCGGAACGAGTGGTCAAAATCACCTCGGACTGAGTTGTCTCAAAAATTCTTGTCGCTGCCTGCTCCAATGATGCATCCATAGGAAGGTTTGCCGCTGCATAAAACTCGGAAACATTTGGCTTCACAACATTGGCACCGCGGTAGATCGAGAAATCAGCCCCTTTTGGATCGACAATCACCTGAATTCCAAGCTCTTTAGCTCTGCCAATCATCGCGCTCATCAGGGTTTTTGTAATAAATCCTTTCCCATAGTCCGAAATAGCTATCAAACTCACACCTTCCAATATTGTGGAAACTTTTTCGATAACTTGCTTTTCTAATTGCTCCGTTAGTTGGGTGACTTGTTCACGGTCGACACGAACAATTTGCTGGTTATCAGCAATCACACGGTTCTTTACAGGGGTAGGATAGGCTTGCTGAGTGACAACTCCTACTGTGGAAATCTTTTCCACCGCTAGAGCTTCGAGCAGGTTTTTTCCATACTCATCATTTCCCACACGACCTAGAACAGCTACGTCCATTCCCATAGATACTAGGTTCAAAGCAACATTCCCTGCTCCTCCAGGGCGATTCTCTTCATATTGCACCTGCAAAATAACGACGGGAGCCTCTGGAGAGATGCGACGTACTTTTCCCACGGTATAGGTATCGAGGATCAAATCTCCTACGACGAGAACCTTCTGTGGTTTAATCTTACTAAATGAATGGAATAAATTTACCATCGCCCTTGAGACACCAAGTAATTTTTTACGTAATCAACAACACTATTTTCTAGAGAATCACAAATAGCGTCCTTTCCTAATACTCCTGCAGTTTTGCTTATGTCAGCACGGGTGTAGTTCTGATACTTTCCAATCAGATCCTCCGGCATGTCAATATACTGAATATTAACCGGCATGTCGAGAGCCTTAAATACTGAGTTTGCAATCTCATTCCATGTTCCAGCCCGACCGGTGCCTACATTAAAAATTCCACTCACGGTATTTTCAAGAAAGGCGCATGTCATGCGGACGGCATCCTTAACATAGATAAAATCGCGACATTGGTCACCGTCAGAAAAATTTTCTGGATCCGATGATTTAAAAAGGCGAATCACCTTTTCATTTTGAGCTGTCGGAAGAATATGTAGGATTGCTGAAGCCATTCGTTCTTTATGATATTCGTTAGGTCCGAAGACATTAAAATATTTTAGTCCTACGACCTTATCGAGCACTCCCCTCCTCTTGAGCCACAGGTCAAAGAGATGTTTGGAGTAACCATACATATTTAGAGGAACAAGATTTTCTAGAGTGTCGTGATCATCGGAAAACCCTCGTGATCCATCACCATAAGTGGCAGCAGAGGAAGCATAGATAAAACGGATATTGTGATTTAAGGCGTATTCCGCCAGGCGAACACTAAAGCGATAGTTATTTTCTAAGAGGAAGCTAGCATCTTTTTCCACAGTGCTAGAGCAAGCTCCTAAATGGATGATCGCGTTAATGATCGATTCTTTCCCTTCCAGCCAACTAAAAAATTGTTGAATGTTGATGATATCCGAAAAAGACTTACCAACAAGGTTCTTCCATTTTTCCGTTGTACCTAAATCATCGACAACAACGAGGTTGCTCGTTCCTTTATCATTCAGATGACGAAGTACCCCCGATCCAATAAACCCGGCTGCTCCTGTGACAATGATCAGCGGGTCCTCATATGTTTTCATTGATTTGTCCTGTATACGTTCTAGAAAGTGATACCATCTTAGCAGATCTCCTCAAAATGATAAATACAAAATATACACCTAAAAGAGGCATACGAAGATTATTTGAATGGAAAGATTGCAGACACTTCACTCGATCAAAAACTGCAATCCTATTTAGGAATTTTGTCTCATGCCAATCAATTCAAGCTTTCCCAAGCCCTCAAAAATGCGTATTGGACGCGTTAAAAACAGTAGTCCCGGTTGAGGGAAAGAGTCTGCCATCAAAAAATTTCGCCAATGACCTAGAACTTCCAGGCACCCGACAACCCGTAGAAGTCACTGTCGAAACTGCCGTCGTAGCTGACGCCGAGCCCTGCGGGGGCGAAGCCACCAACGACTACCTGAGGAGTTGAATAACGCTCTTGACAACGTGTTAAAGTCCAAGGCTCTCGACAACGTGTTAAAGTCCAAGGCTCTCGTCCATAGAGACATCTCCCCTCACTCGCATAAGTGATAATATTCAAAAGGATCGCATCCATCGTCTTTGGAACTTCAAAACTACCCTTAAGTAATTTTTGCTGGTCAGCGAAACTTTTATCTCTCGAATTGGAAATCAATTCTTTTCTCATCAATACCCAGCCAGAAGCCTCTACCGACATCTTATTCATTTGGTCTCTTAAACCACCGAAAGTGTCATATTTCGTTCGTCGCCCCTCATTCGTCGCCTTCTTTGCAAGCTCTTCCACGCCGTCAAATCCGAGTTTTACTTCTTTATCACCACCTTCTTCATGGAGAGTTACCTTTTCGGGACGTAAGAATAGCTGGCAGGTATCTTTCAATTGTTTACCGGGCTCGCAGAGATCTTCTTGCTCGAGTATCGCATGAATATTTGACGGAAGTGGCGGAACATCTTCATCTTTAATTGTGACCGGAAAATTTTTTTCCCACTCCGCTTTACCAAAAGTGCCCAGGGGAATTTGACAGGCCTTTCCAAACTCCGTTTTCAGCGTTGCGAAAACTTCGATCTCTTTTGGTGTACACTTCGCTGCAAGCCGAGCTGCCCCCTCCGGGGTCTGCATTTGATCTATAATGGGTTCTAAATCGCCGCTTCCTGCGACTCTATTTACGAACCCCAAAAGCATCACAAACTTTGGAACAAAATCAGATCGCTCTAACCATGCGTCCATATCACTTTTTTCTATATTTAACTCGCCTAAAGAGTTGCAAAGCCCATCGTCGCAAAGCTTTTTCAGCTCATCAACGCCCAATAAGATGACAGTTGCGCCATTTGGAGCAAAAGCGTTTTGTTAACTATAGAAACAAAATCTTTTCTTTTCTCATCAGAGAGATAGAGATAGTCCACAATCCGCTGATAAGCTTCAGGCGCAAGTCCCATCCCTTCCATCTTAATATTGCCATCTTCAAATTCTTTAAATCTCGTCATTGCCTTAAAATGAGAAGACTCAAGCGCTAAGATCGACTTATGCGCCTCGACAGAAGCACCGCCTTCCACATCCAGTGAAATAGTGGACTCACACGTCCGATTGAGCATGCCCCGATTGCGAAGCGTGGTTTCCACTTTTTTTACCTCAGAATCTTCCAGATCATTGGGATTGACCTGATACAAGAGCCTTGCCGCCAGAGACCCATTTTCCTCTACCTTTATATTTTGAATGATGGAAAGAAGCCGAGATGGATCCTTTTCAAGCTTTTTGACCAAATCGTCACCACTTGCACATGCGGATACAAGCTCAAAAAGTTCTTTAGAAGCACTCTCAATTAATAATCTGTTTAAACTAGACATACCAACCCCTGTGACTTTAGGCAACTTCTCATAAAGTTGAGGTAGTTGCTGTTTTTTTTATTAATTTACACCTAGCATTCTAACATCGAAATGTTAAGATTTTATAAATTTTTCAAGATTTCAAGAACTCTAGACCAGAAAATGTGGCTTTGGAAGGCGCAGTAGTGCCAAAAGTTGTAAGCCCCCTTGTGGAGCATTAGCTGTCTGCCCCCTCCCCTCCGTTAGCTTCTAATTACTTAACCACTGCGAAACCAACGTACGCTGTTTCAAGAGTTTTTTAGGATAGCGCGAAGCCTTTGGAGTGCGCGGAGCAATCCGCGCTTTTCGATCCGAAGAGGCCTTTTTTGTAAGCAGTCTCGCAACAAAAGCCCCTCTGCCAAAAAAACCTCTTAGAAAGCATTCAAAGACCAAAAACTACGAAACCAAAAGACCTCTCCACATCGAAAAGCGCGGATTGCTCCGCGCACTCCAAAGGCTTCGCGCTATCCTAAAAAAAAAAACCCTCAAAAATGCGTCTTGGAGCCATCAAAAAATTTCGCCAATAACCAAAAACCAAATTTTCAATGACCAGCCAAAAACCAATGTCCCAAGAACCAATGACCTAGAACTTCCAGGCCCCCGACAACCCGCTGCTGACACTGTCGAAAATGTTGTAGCTGACGCTGAGCCCTGAGGGGACGAAGCCGCCAACGATCATCTGACAACCTGCATACTGCTCTTGACAACGTGTATAAGTCCAAGGCTCTCGTCCATAGAGACACCTCCCCTCAATCGCATAGATGATAATATTCAAAAGGATCGCATCCATCGTCTTTGGAACTTCAAAACTACCTTTGAGTAATTGTTTCTGGTCAGTGAAACTTTTATTTCTCGAATTGGGAATCACTCCTTTTCTCATCAATACCCAGCCAGAAGCCTCTACCGACACCTTATTCATTTGGTCTCTTAAAAGATCGGTAGTTTCATATTGCGTTCGTCGCCTCGCATTCGTCGCCTTCTTTGCAAGCTCTTCCACGCCATCAAATCCGAGTTCTACTTCTCTATCACCACTTGCTTCATGGAAAGTTACCTTTTCGGGGCGTAAGAATAGCTGGCAGGTGTCTTTCAATTGTTTACCGAGCTCGCAGGGATCTTCTTGTTCGAGTATCGCATGAATATTTGGCGGAAGTGGCGGAACATCTTCATCTTTAATTGTGACCGGAAAAGTTTTTTCCCACTCCGCTTTACCAAAAATGCCCGGGGGAATTTGACAGGCCTTTCCAAATTCCGTTTTCAGCGTTGCGAAAACTTCGATCTCTTTTGGTGTACACTTCTCTGCAAGCCGAGCTGCTCCCCCTGGGATCTGCATTTGATCTATAATGGGTTCTAAATCGCCGCTTCCTGCGACTCTATTTACGAACCCCAAAAGCATCGTAAACTTTGGAGTAAAATTTTCTATGTTAATCTCGCCTAAAGAGTTGCAAAGCCCATCGTCGCAAAGCTTTTTCAGCTCATCAACGCCCCAATAAGATGACAGTTGCGCCATTTGGAGCAAAAGCGTTTTGTCAACTGTAGAAACAAAATCTTTTCTTTTCTCATCAGAGAGATAGAGATAGTCCACAACCCGCTGATAAGCTTCAGGCG
>JAAKFP010000007.1 GCA_011065005.1 Chlamydiota bacterium
TTTTGTGGCGCTCTGGTATTTGACCTTTCCCTCTATGAGGCCAACCCTAATTTTTATCCGCAACTTCCTCTAAAAGCGATTTGAAAATTAGGGTTTTATTTCACCATGAAGATCAGTGTTTAACTATTTCATAAAAAAATCTTCGCGTGTCCTTCGTTTTCTTCGCGTTCTTCGCGGTTATTGAGTCGGGGTCTGAACGGTTACCGGCAGGCTTTTTCTAGGAAGATTTGGAAAAGGAGCAGATAGGGTCGCACAAAATACCGATAGAGGAAACGCTTAACTTTTGCTGCTAGAGGTAGCTGTTGGTGCTGTGACAAGATTCTTTCGGCATGGTAGATTTCTTGCAGT
Source organism: Chlamydiota bacterium (assembly GCA_011065005.1). Taxonomy (GTDB): domain Bacteria; phylum Chlamydiota; class Chlamydiia; order Chlamydiales; family Waddliaceae; genus JAAKFP01. The sequence goes on from JAAKFP010000007.1 coordinate 349, forward strand.
GCGGTGACGGTCTTTTGGTCCGACTGTATCCATCTGTCCATCACATCATCGCCGAAAAAGATAGGCCATAGTTCCAACCTCTTTTCTAATAGATTGGGGATCTCTTTTGTAGAAACACTTTCTCGATCTTCTAATGCTTTTGGCAGGGATAGATTCACGCGGCACCTTAGTTTGACAGGTTTTCGTACCCCTTCACCAATGGTGTCCACCTGATCATAGACAAAACCCCTCCCCTTGGGATCGATATTAGTAAAATAATGCGGCGACCCCTTCAAGAATCTCTCAGCGGCTGTCACTTTCCACTTATTAAAGCGGTTATCATGCAGAATCCAGATGACATTGTATCCAACAGAGAGATAGTCTTTATTCCGACTTCTGATTTCTTCGGCGGTGATTCCAGAACATTGGACCTCGAAGATGATCTTCTTTGGCTCCCAAACGACATCAGCGATACGTTGGATTTCCGGGAACCTCTGTTCCAAAGAACATTCTCCGGTGGGGAGAATCTTTTGCAGATATTTTTGAACTTGAATGTGGTTGAGGCTCTTTTGACTTTGGCGGCACTGCCTGTCGGGTTTCAGGTGATAAAAGTGTTTTTGCCGATGTTCTCCCCCTCGGAGACGAACGATACTTCCACACTCGGTGCAGAGGTAATCGTTCTGCTTTTGCGCATGATTTGCCGAGACTAGTTGCTTCTTGGTGTCGAGAGCGAAAAGTTGCATAATCGGAGAAACTTTAAAAAATGAGTACCTAATCATATAATATTCTTGAATTTAAAGGGACAGACGATTAAACCTAAAAAACGCGGTTCTTGACAAAAACTATGTTCCTATTAGAAAATTGCTGTATCTTTTTTCGGCGTGTCATATGTTCTTAAAACCTAATCGTGTAGGCGATGCTCACAGCATGTTCAAATGTATTTGCCCGAATAACTCCAACAGAAAGATAGGATTAATCTTTAAATAGGAAAGAATGAAAAATAACGAAAAAAAAACCTTTTCCCAGCAGCATCAACAAAAAGTTGATGAGCTGGTTGCAGTTGCCAAAGAGCAGGGGTATATCACTTACGAGGAGATCAACGAAATCCTCCCCATGACTATCGATACTGCTGACCAGATCGATCAGGTGTTGATTTTTCTTAGCGGCATGGATGTCCAAATCTTAAACCAATCCGAAGTTGAGCGGCAACGGGAGCGGAAAAAAGAAGCAAAAGAACTCGAGGGACTGCCCCGAAGGGTTGAAGGCGCTCCTGATGATCCTGTGCGGATGTATCTGAAAGAGATGGGATCTGTTCCCCTTCTTACTCGTGAAGAGGAGGTGGAAATCTCAAAGCGAATCGAAAAAGCGCAGGCGCAAGTCGAAAGAATTATTATGCGCTTTCGGTATTCGACCCATGAGGCGATCTCTATAGCACAATTTCTTATTACGGGAAAAGAACGCTTTGATAAGTCGATTACGGAAAAGGAGATCGAAAATAAAACAGAGTTTATTGCTCTTCTTCCGAAAATGTGTGAACTCCTACAGCAGGAAGATAGCATCCTTGAAAAGTATTTTGTGGCGTTAGAGAACCCAAAGCTCAAAAAGGCAGAACACACAAAAATTCTAGAAGGGATCGGAAAATGTAGAATTCGTACCCAGGCCTATTTGCGTAGGCTTCACTGCCGCCCAAATATTATCGAAGATTTTGGCGAAGTGATTATGGAGGCTTATGATCGCTTTCTCGACCTAGAGAAGCAGATTATCGAATTGACCCCCCGAGCAGAGAGAAATAAATATGCTGCGGCTAAACTTTCTGCTGCATCACGGAAGCTACAAAAAAAAGAGCTTGCCGCTGGTCGCACCCTCGCAGAATTCAAGAAAGATGTTCGGATGTTGCAGCGGTGGACGGATAAGAGTCATGAAGCAAAGCGGGAAATGGTAGAATCTAACCTGCGGCTTGTAATTTCTATCGCTAAAAAGTATACCAACCGTGGCTTGTCCTTCCTCGATCTCATTCAGGAAGGGAACATGGGGTTGATGAAAGCTGTTGAGAAGTTCGAATACCGTCGGGGGTACAAGTTCTCGACGTATGCGACCTGGTGGATACGACAAGCTGTGACACGTGCCATTGCGGACCAGGCTCGAACCATTCGGATCCCTGTACATATGATCGAAACGATCAACAAAGTACTACGGGGGGCCAAAAAGCTGATGATGGAAACGGGTCGCGAGCCAACACCCGAAGAACTTGCCAATGAGTTAGGCCTCTCTCCGGATCGCATTCGGGAGATTTATAAGATTGCTCAGCATCCGATCTCCCTTCAGGCCGAAGTCGGTGACGGCGGTGAGAGTCAATTTGGCGATTTCCTGGAGGACACCGGAGCAGACTCCCCAGCGGAGGCTACGGGGTATTCGATCCTCAAAGATAAAATGAATGAGGTGCTTGAGACGCTAACAGATCGCGAGCGTAAAGTATTGATTCAACGTTTCGGTCTTCTTGACGGCAAACCTAAGACATTAGAGGAAGTGGGCGTTGAGTTCAGTGTAACACGTGAGCGAATCCGGCAGATTGAAGCGAAGGCGTTGCGAAAGATGCGCCATCCTACTCGTTCTCGGCAGCTTAAAGCATTCCTTGACCTTCTAGAATCCGAGTAGAAATCCATGAAGAGTAATCATAGATTTCGAGAAATTGAAACAGAGAAGGCAAAATCCATTTTACAACCTGACGGGCCCCTAAGCCATCACATTCGGGGGTATGAGTCTCGTGAACAGCAGCAGGGCATGCTTTGCGATGTTATCGATGCTTATAACAACGATGCCATTGCTCTTATCGAAGCGGGTACCGGTATTGGAAAAAGTATGGCGTATCTTATTCCCGCTATATTGTGGAGTGTTCAAAACCAAGAACGGACCCTTATTTCTACAAACACCATCACCCTGCAAGAACAGTTGCTGCAAAAAGATATCCCATTGGCGACCAAGGCTTTGGGTGTAGATCTTAAAGCGGTTTTAGTCAAGGGAATGAGGAATTATGTCTGCTTGCGCAAGCTTGGAGACGCGGCGATAGAGAAGAGGCTTTTGTCCGATAAAGAAGCTGAAGAGTTGGAACAGATAGAGGACTGGGGTGAAATAACACGGGATGGATCTTTATCGGATCTTTCTTTTGTTCCATCTCATCAAACTTGGGAAAGGGTTTGTGCTGAGGGGGACACCTGCAATCAGCGGAAGTGCCCTTTTTTCAAACGATGTCATTTTTTTAAAGCAAGAAAAGAAGCGGAAGACGCACAGATCCTCATCGTTAATCACAGCATGCTGTTTGCTGACCTTGTGTTCAGCATGGAAAGTGATGACACCAAGAAGATAGGCCTTCTCCCTTCCTATGCCAGAATTATTCTCGATGAAGCTCATGACATTGAAAGTGTCGCAACAGATTTTTTTGCTGATCGAGTTTCCTATCTGCAGATGCTTCGTCTTATGAGTAGATTGGGGTCAGAAAAACAGGGGAAGCTAGCACTTCTAAGCGAAAAGCTTCAACAAAGATTTCGTAACAAACTCCCGGCGGAAGTTTCCTCTATCCACTCCAGATTAAACATCGATTTACCAGCCATGCGTCGAGACTTACTTCAACAAATTGCCGACACTTTCGATGCTTTTCATCTTTTCGTTCAGAGCTTCACTGGTGCAGGACATCGAAACAGTGAAAACCGACCACAGGGCGAGACGAAACTTCGTATTCTTCCAGGGCATGTGTCGCAGGAACGTTGGGAAAGGGAAATTCAAACCATTTCCAATCATTTGATCGAAACATGTAAGAGATATGCTCAAACCATCCATCATTTGGAGTCGGATATCCACGCCCTTCAGGATCCAAAACTTGATGAGCAAACGGAAGGAGTACGATATGATGTGAATGCTCTAGCAAATCGATTGAGGGAGACTTCAGAAAACCTCACACAGTTTATTTCTCAAGAATACTCTCAAGAGTCGGTTCGTTGGATCGAAGCGCGTCCTTTGAAAACTCTTACAAATATACAGCTTATTGAAGCAAAGCTTGATATCTCAAAGGTTCTTGTTGACTTTCTCTTTGCAAAGTATCCAACGATTGTTCTTTGTAGTGCAACGATGACGACAAATAACACCTTTCATTTCATCAAGAAGCGGTTAGGGCTCCTTCCCGAGCTGCTGCCTGACAAAGAGATTATAGAAAAAATATATTTTTCCCCCTTTGACTACCAGAAGCAAGCATTGTTTGTTGTGCCTCAGGATATGCCGAATCCAACAAGCAGCGATTTTACTGAAGCTGTCTGCGAACAAGTATGGAATGCCGTTTCGGCTAGCAAAGGGAATGCTTTTGTTCTCTTTACTTCTTATTCCATGATGCAAAAGTGCTTTGATCAGCTTGCTTTACGATTGGAGGAGAACCGTTATCCTGTATTTAAACAGGGAGATGCCAATCGTAAGAACCTCTTAGAAAAATTTAAAGATACGAACTACTCTGTTCTTTTTGGAACAGATTCCTTCTGGCAGGGAGTAGATGTTGCTGGAGAAGCGCTTCGCTGTGTGATTATCGTCAAACTCCCTTTCAAGGTACCTACGGAACCCATTATCCAAGCCCGCACCGAAGCGATTGCCGCTAATGGAGGAGATCCATTTTATGATTACTCCGTACCCAACGCCATTGTCAAATTCAAGCAGGGATTTGGGAGATTGATTCGCAATAAAGCAGATCGGGGTTGTATTGTCTGTTTGGATCCACGGATTGTCAAGAAAGGGTATGGACACCTGTTTCTTAATAGCCTTCCCCCATGCAAGCAGGTCATGACCGAGGGGTCTCAGCTTTTAGAAACCATGCAACAGTTTTATCGCAAAACCTACCATCTAACCGTAAACAAATAAATTTAACCAAAAGTTTTTCTTTTAATATTTATTGTTTTGATTAGTCAATAATTTTGGTTTACATTTAATCTCTCTTTATATATCCTTATAATTCCGTAAGGCATAATAAAATAATTTTTTTATAAAATATTTGTTATAAAAATAAAGGTTTAATAATGACAGCTGTACCTTCATCTTGCTCTGCTGGGCCAATAAATGGGCTTTCCCCTGTTCAGTCTTCCCCCGTTCAGGATCATTTTGATTCACCATGGGAAAAAGTGAAGAAAGTCGCTCAAAAAATATTTGATATAATGACGGAGACAGTATGGCCATATATCAATAATGTGGGGAATATCATCGGGAAAAGCCTTAAAATTGTTGTTTTGAAATGCCCTGAACTTGAACGAAAGCTAGGCCATATTATAGTAAAAATTGGACTTCTTGCCGGCGTTTCCTGTCTACTTATGGTTAAGACTGTTCATTCGAATATTCTTAGCTTAATCAAAAACAGTCAAATTCATGATACGGAGGGGATAGTTCACAATGCGATTTCCCTGGCAGTTAACCCGTTCGAGACTTTAGACGCGTTGATCACTTTCACAGGCTATCTTTCCGAGTTGAATGTTATTCCGGTGATTAGCTTTTTCAGTCTAATTGGGCTTCCTCTAGCGGTTGGAATTAATGGCTACATGGCAATTAAAGAGGGGTACAACACGGTTCGTTGTGGCATGAATCTGCATGAGTTGCCGAAATCAGTTGATTCGAAAAATGTGGAAATTGTCAAAGGATTTCTTCGAAAGAAGATCGATGTTACAGACGACGAAAAAGCAAATATTGAGAAGGTTTTCAAAGATAAAAATCCAACGATAGAGGGAGAAGAAAGGCAAGAAGGCATAGACCGAGAGGTTACGCTATTGAAAGACCGAAAAATAAATATCCTTTCCCGTCACACGGACAAGAAAATTGTTACCATCATGCAAAACCTTAAAAGGCATTTGGATAGTGAAACCGTGGATTTTGAAATTGCGAATAAAGGCTTGAGGGACATGAGTAGGTTGACGGTGAGAAAGATCGTTTTTGGAAGTTTAAATTCGTTAGTGAATCTCGCTTTTAGTGTTGCGTTGGCGGTATCGTGTATCTTTCCGATCTCAGCAATAGTGATTCCTATTGTTGCGATAGTGAAAACACTTGTGGCTCTTGCCAGACACCATCATAACCACGTTTGGATGGATAAAGGGCTAGAGCATCCACAGTTTCTTGTTGCATAAATCACAGCCTCGGAGGGAGTGATTAAATTACCCCTCCAAAAAAATCTGTTTTTCTCTATGGTGCACTTAGAAGGAAGATGGATAAAAACAGGTTGGTATGGACAGCCACAGCTCATATGTTATTTCGCAAGGGCTTTTCCTAAAATCGTTGGCGCTTATATATTTTTTTGCTTTTGGCTCCTTATTAGTCCAAATGAAAGGGCTGTATGGAGCTCAAGGTATTCAGTCGATCCAGGAATATCTTGGAAATCTAGCAAAATACTATAAACAAAAACCTTATCTGAAAATGCCAACACTTTTCTGGTTGAATGCCTCAGATTCGACTTTACTGCTGGCAGCTTGGATGGGTATGGCGGGTTCCCTCCTCGTCATCTTTGGAATCTATCCCGCTCCAATTCTTCTCTTGCTGTGGTTTCTCTATCTCTCATTTTGCGCTCCAGGATTTCCCTTTCTCCATTTCCAATGGGATGCGCTTCTTTTAGAAGTGGGCTTTATTTCGATCTTTTTCGCCATTCAGTCACCACCCCCATTGTGGGTGGTTTATCTATTGTGGTTCCTGTTGTTTAGGTTAATGCTCTCATCGGGACTTACCAAACTGATCTCGGGAAGTCGGGAATGGCATAACCTTACAGCTTTGGATTTTCACTACGAAACCCAGCCTTTGCCAACACGACTCGCGTACTTTGCTCACAAACAGCCCAAACTCCTTTCAAGACTCTCCGTGATTGGAGTCTACTTTTTCGAATTGGTCGTGCCGTTTTTTATTTTTGGTCCTCCCAGCCTACGATTTGCAGCATTTTTTCTTCTCATCTTCTTCCAAGTTCTTATTATTGTAACAGGGAATTTCGCCTTTTTTAATTTGCTGACGATTGCATTATGCCTTTCCCTGCTCCCTGATAGTTACCTTTTCGATTTCGAGGCTGTAGCTTCTTTCGATCCTTTGGTAGGAGCGAATGTGGTGGTGGCGGCTATCATTGCTGCTATTGCTGGGTTTCTGATCGTCTTGAATGCAGTCGAGCTATGCACCAATTTCATTCATTCTCGGCTGATCTACAATATCCTTTTTCCCTTTCACCTTTACAAAATCATCAACCCTTATGGATTGTTTGTCCAAATGACAACGATTCGAAATGAAATTATTATTGAAGGCAGTGAGGACGGTGAAAACTGGAAAGCTTATGAATTCAAATGGAAGCCGGGAGATCTGTCGCAACCACCTCGAATCGTTGCTCCACACCAGCCCCGCCTCGATTGGCAGATGTGGTTTGCCGCGTTAAGTAACCAGGAGCAGAATCCTTGGTTTACGCAGTTTCTGTTTCGAGTGCTGGAAGGGTCGCAAGACGTATTGCATCTTCTGAAAACCAATCCATTTCCAGATCATCCACCCAGGTTCATCCGTGCCTTGGAGTATCGGTATCGCTTCTCAGGTTTAAAAACCAAACGACAAACAGGTCAGTGGTGGACTCGCGACTACCAAGGCCCCTACAGCTATATCTATTCTCTCATCGGTGAAGATTGATGGGGTATTTTAGAATAGCGAAGAGAGAAATTTTGTTGCCGAAACAACGCGGATATCCCCATCCAAATAGTCATACTCACCGTGCATCACAATCTGATACGCATAAGGAATCTTTAACCTAGATTGGAAATACTTGAGATGAGACGAAATTTGATGATTTGTCAATTTTGCCTCACAAAGAAACCAAGGTTTTCCATCAACAGTGACGAGAAAATCCACCTCTCGCTTTTCACGATCACGAAGATAGTGTAACTGTGCATCATAACCTTCATAGTCGTGAAGAAAATGGACCAATTTGAGTAAATGAGAAGCCACCATATTTTCAAACCGAGCCCCCTCATCCTCAACCTCCGACCAGTCCCACAAGTACAACTTAGGCTCTTTTTTTAAGGATCGAACCACCCGATGTGAAAAGGGATAAATGCGATAACAGTAGTAAAATGATTCCAATACCTTCACCCAATGGGAAACGGCTCTATGGCTCACCTCCAAATCCTCACGAAGAGCGTTCAGCGATAAAAGTGAACTCACCCTACGAGGAAGGAGATCACAAAGCAGCTGCATCTGTCCTAACTCACGGATCATCTCTAGTTCACGTATATCCTCACGAAATAGACGCTCGACCTTCTCTCGATGCCATCTCCTTAGATGTCGTTCTGTTTGCTTGAGCAGGGGTTCGGGAAACCCACCAAATCCAAACAACGCCTCAAGCTCCGATATACCCTGCTGATCAGCTATGGGTATCTCCTCAAAAACTTGGATCTTATTCTTTTTTTGAAGGCATTCTGCCAACGAAAAGGGATGCAAACGGTAATAATGATAACGACCTTGTAGCGAATCACCGCCACGCCGAAAAAGATTCAACCGTGCGCTTCCGGTAATTACAAACCGGTAACGATCTTTCCATTTATCGTAGTTCCCTTTTATGAGCGTTTTCCACTTCGAATACTTGTGAATCTCATCGAGAATCACCAAATCGGCATCGCCGGGCCACCGAGATGCCAGTATGTCCTGACGATCTTTTTTGTAGTCCCAGTTAAAATAGGCCGGCCTCTCAAAATAATCGGTCAGGAGCTCCTTAGAAAGTGTTGTCTTGCCCACTTGCCGAGCTCCACCGATGAAGACCATCTTCTCTTTGAGATCTTCGTAGATATAAGCGGTCAGATATCTCTTCTTCAACATATCTACATTTTTTACCTATAAGCAAAAAAAGTCACGACTTTTTTTGCTTACAGGCAAAAAAAGTCGGGTGTTCGTTGCGGTTTCAATAGCCGATCGACTTTTGCGTAAAGAATTTTATCGAATTCGGGGTTTTTGTTTTCACTGTGAGGCATTTTCTTTTTTGCAGCCATAAATATTCTGTTTTCAAGCAGATTCAGATTCTCCTTTTTGAGTGCTCCTGCGAGAGTAGCTCTTTCTGGAATTGTACCATCGCTAGAAAATACCGATGTTTGCGGATTCAATATGCGTTTCTCTTTATTTAAATATTTAGTGGGATTCGTCGCTTGAATAATGATCTGTTGAATGTTGTGTTCCTCAAGCCTTTTCGATGCTTTTATAACGCTAAAGTTGTAATTAATTAATCGGAGTAAAAAACCTAAAATGGGGTTAGTCATGGCACTGACTGTTTGGGAGAGTGTTCCGAATGTTCGATCAAATATAGCTACGTATGTGGGCTTGTCCTTTTTAGTCTTGCCCTTAAAATCATGCTGAAGGATCGCTTCGCCGCCAGTTGCACCGCCTAGACTATGCATATCAATAGCGATTTTTTGTGATCCTATTTCCTCAAGGAGTCGGATGCCTACGCGTTGGCTGTTTCCCATTTCCTCAGGTAGGGGATATCCTTCACTACATCCAACGGAGGGGCGGTTCACCATCAGGATATTTCTTTTTCTCGTTGGGAAGACCGATATTTCTTTTTTCATGGTTCGTTCATAGCTGCGTGTCCTTCCTAAACAACGGATGTCCCATTTTTTTGATGCTAAGGTATCGCGATGCGCGATGAGGATGCCATCATATTTTTCGCCCCCTATTTTAAGCGTTAGCCTTTTAACGAGAAAATCCTCTTTTTTCAGTCTTTCTCCATACTTTTTGCGGTAGTGGTTTAATTTATTCTTTTTTTTTGTCGGTCCAGAGACGAAAAAGCCAGCAACTATCCTAGCGATGCGTGCTATGAGGCGGAGGAGGCCGTAGGGAAAAAGAATGGCTGAAAAGATGTTGTGAATGATTTCACGTCTCCGTTGCTTTGTTGGTTTTGAAACCTCATAAGAAACTTCCGGTAATAATTTAGCGGATTCCAATTCCTCAGGTGTGGAGCTGAATTTCTCAATGTCTTCTCGTGTGTATTTTTCTTTTGCAAAAAACTTTTCCATGGATACGGATAAAGGCATCTCTTTCTCCTTAATTGTAAAAAAATCATTTTATCGAAAAGAGGAGAATTACAATAGAAAAAATATAACTCATTATCACAAAATGAATGAATTGAGGACTCTTAGGTTCATCACAAAAACGCGTACCCTGACTTATGGTTAGTAAGTTCCCGCAGCATCGCTATACTCAAAACGAACTTCATAAGTATCTAAAAATTAGGGACTGAAAATTTTCAAGCTCTTAATTGATTTCTAGTGGGAAAGGCACGCGTTTTTGCAGCAATTCCCGCTGGAAATTTCACCACAGAGTTCACAGAGAACACAGAGAGAAATTTGAGGTTTTATGAGAGGGTCTATTTTTAATAAACCTCGAAATTTTTCCATTCTCTGTGTTCTCTGTGTTCTCGGTGGTAAATAAATCATTAACAATAAGAAAGTTGCTTCAGCGGGAATGACTGGCGTTTTTGTGATGAACCAGCTTTTATGTTCTCATTATTTATTGCACATTATTAGATAATTCCTTTACGTTTAGGTAATAAGCGATAAGAGAATTATTCGGGAGGTATATCATGTTTGTCCCCAGCACTGCAGAAATGGGTGGAGCTGCTATTCAAGCTTTCGACAGACCCAAAGAGGAAGTCAAAGATAGGCCCATTCAAAAAGTCTACAAGGGAACACGTGAGCTAGCAGGGGATATAGAAAGTCAAATCGGTAGACCACAACAAAGCAAAAAATGTTGTTTGTGTTGTAGGAAAATAAAAAAAGTGACGGCAATTAAAATTATCGTAGCGATATTGGGTTCAGCACTCATAGGATGGGGAAGTATATCAAATATCGAGTTCGCACTCCGTAGCAACGAAAACACTGCCTATTACATTACGGTTTTTGCGGCGACAATTTTAGGGACAGTGCTTTTGAATGTCGTCCAACTAGCAATAGGGGAAATTGATGACGATCAATATCGAGATGAGGTCCTCGAAGGATTTAAACAAAATCAAGAAGGAATTAAACAGAATCAATTAGAAGCAGAAAAATTTAATCGACTCATTGAAAGCTTTGGTCGGTTCTTGGCAAACAAGGGAGAGGAAACGGATCCCCAGAAACAGAAAGAACTAATGACCGATTGCATTCAACGTTTTGACGCTACACCTCAATCTTATCGGGCAAAAATAGCCCCCAAAGAACGGTGGATTTCACTATTGCTACAAATGCTTCCCGAAAATCATCCCCTCAGGGAGCGAGTACGCGATTTACATGATGTTGCTACTTTGAGACATAAATTAAAACCCACCAAAGGGCCCTCAGAGTTAGGGTCGATGTTCTCACTTCCCCTACCAACACCTGAGCATGTCAGAGAGGAAAAAGGGCTTCTTGGCTCTGAAAGCGAAGACCCCATCTCTAGTGACTCTGACTCTGAAACCGAAGACCCCATCTCTAGTGACTCTGACTCTGAAACCGAAGACCCCATCCCTAGAGTGCCAACCCTCCCCTCAAAAATTCGGGAAGGAGATCTCGACTCTGAGGATGATTCAATATTGATCTCTTCAAGCTCTGAATCAGAAGGTCAAGGTTCTAGACGTAAAGATTTTGGTTCAGATTTTTCCATTAGTAGTAGTGAGGGTGAACTACAATCATCATCAACATTGAGAAAGGTGGTGAAAACACTACGTAGAGAGAGGAATCTTTCACCGGAAGCTTTGGAAGCTGCGTACCAGACCTATTGGAGGGAGCTAGAAAAGGAACTTCAAACTACTGATATTCACGGCCTTGAATTTGGCGGAACGTGGATCGGCGAAGGAGGTGAAACCGCAAAGACTGTTGAGGAACTACAACAACGAACATTGAAAAGAAAAAAAGGATCAAAAAGAGAAGAAAACGAGCTTGAAATTGTCATTGAATGATGAATATTCGCAAGCGTTCAGACCCTTGGTTTATAACCGCGAAGATCGCGAAGGAAACGAAGAATACGCGAAGTTTTTTATGAAATAGTTAAATTCTTCGCGTGTCCTTCGCTTTCTTCGTGTGCTTCGCGGTTATTATGTAGGGCTGCTGGATTCTGTTCTTGACACCATTTATTCAAGGTTATATGTATCAGTAAGTGTTTTCATATTTATATAGAAAAGGGAGGTAATAATGGCAATTCCAATTGCACTCATTCAAACTGCCGCAGTTGCTTTGGAGAGCAAAGGGAAAATCCCTAAAGGTGCATCGGGAAATCTTAAAGGAAGAAAAGTCGCCCATTGGACCTTTTGGCCCAACATTGTGGTGTCTGTCGTTGCAGCTGTAGCGGCAGCTGCTTTCTTTGCTTTAGGGTTATATTTCGCAGGTCCTGCACTGGCAGAAGGACTGTATATAGCAGGTGGGGCTTGTGCGCTTCTTTGCGTTACTAGTGCCGTTGCAGCGTTTTATGCAAAAAGATTTGGATTCCTAAAGAATATGGAAGAGTATAGCCGGGTGCTAAAGGCAGTAGTGGGAAGCTTATGGAATGAGAATTCGAGATTAGAGAAGACCAGCAAAGGAATCGGTAAGGTTCCAGGTCGGCTCGGAAAAGTGGTTAAGGAAGGAGAAGAGAAGCTTGGAGAGAAGATTAAAGATATCGAAGCTGTTAGCGGGAAGTTGGGTGCTATACAGAAAAGGCTCTCCACTCTTGGGGAATCAGCGATAGAAGGAATGGGTGAGGAAGGGGATAGACTTTCCAAATTACTTGAAAGGGCAAGCAGCCGGAGTTCTAGACTTGAAGGAGACATGCAGGAACTTAAAAAACAAGTTTCAGGACTCAACGAGCAAAATGAAACGTTTGCAGGAGGGATTGCAAGCATGGGAGCTCAGACAAATAAGTTTAAAGCTTCGATCGAACAACTTTCCGAACAAATTCAAGACCTCGATGATTTAGTAGGAATCATGGAAGTGATTAATAAAGGCCTGAGAGAAGGGGTGAGTAAGCTTGACAAGGAGACCGATCAATTGGAAAAGACTGCAAATGATCTTGATGACGGTTTATCAAGAATAGATGAATTGGTGTCTGACGCTACTCAGGTAATCGAGCTACAGGGACAGTTATTTCAAGCAGTTAAAAAAAGCAACTATTATAAAGCTGGATGTAAGAAATTCAGGAGTGATTGCGATGAACTAAAAGAATTAGTGCCATTCGAGAAATTACGAGCGTGGCAGGACTCGAAAAAGAGGCCGGCCGAACAGTAGTAAAAGTCTCGTGGGTGAGATGGAAATCGAGGCTGGTTCGCATAGCGATCCCTAAGGACTGGCCGCAATTAAGGGGGAGAATTTTGGGGAGTAGGTGTACACCTTTTTTGTTTGATTGAAGGTGATTTCATGGAGCAGACCGGTTCGATGCATTTCCTCTCCAACTTCCCACACTTTTTCTGGATGAACCTGTGGACAATAGGTCATGAATAGGTCTCTCAGAGTCGAAATGGTCTTGATGTAGGATAATGCTTCGTCAGTAATCTGTGGTGCTGCTGCGATGAGAAGGTGGTCTATCGGCTTGTCGGAGAGAATACGGAAAAAGTCATCGGTCAGGTGGGGGCATCCTGCTAATTCGAGCATGATCAGATGGCGACACTTTTTCGCAATAGCTCGAAAACCCTCTTCAGCAAACTGTTGACAATCGTAGATACAGAGTTTCATCAGGTTGGGGCAGTGGTTTACGATTTTCTGAATTCCAAGATCGCTCACATGTGTTGCGGAAAAGGAAAGTCTTCGAAGGTTGGGGTTGGCTTCGATGATTTGCAAAATCCCCTCCTCAGAGATCGCTGAGCATTCTAAGAGGTGCAAAGCGTGGAGGTCATATTTTCCATGGGAAAGAATTTCCAGGGTATCGTCAGTGATTTGGGTGAGATTTTGGAGGTTCAAACGGCGCAATTGTGGCAGTGAAGTTGCGAGCGCTCGAAACCCTTCGTCTGTTAGACTGAAGCATTCCGGCAGTTCGAGATTGTTGATTTTTGGACATTTTTTCGCTAGGGTGCTGAGAACATCGTCACCTAGCTGCAAAGAACCTGTTAGTGTGAGTTCTAGCAGCTCAGGAGCATCCGAGAGAAGCTTTACGACCGACTCCGAAGAGATACTTAAGCAATGGGAGAGGGTGAGTTCTTTCAGCTGCACGGTTTTCCCCTGAAAGGCTTCGAGGCTTTTGTCTGTAATTGGCAGCTTATCAAGATAAAGGAACTCGAGCTGTTGCACTTTCTTTGAAATATTGATGATCCCCGCATCCGTAATGTTGGGGCAGTCTAAGATGAGGATCGAACGGAGTTCTTGCAGTTTTTCAATCCGGGAATACAGCTCCTCGTCGGAGAGTTCGCGTTCTCCAATCAAGACGAGAGATTTATTCGTCGAAGGGGTAATCCGATTTTCCGTGTAGAGTCTTTGCAGTGCGGCAAAATGGTCAATGAGTTGAGAGTGGAGCTGTTTGGCAATTTCTGGATGGTTGTAAAGTAGGTTGTTTTTCTCCTCGGGGTCTTCTTCGAGGTCGAACAGTTCTTTTTGTTCACTTTCCAACTCTAGGCAATACTTATATTTCCCTTGCTGATGGGAGACATAGGGGAGAATGGGGGGATTCACACAAAAGACATGCCTCTCTGGTGCTTGCCTGACGAGGGATGTTCCTATCGAATGATTGAGTCCTTTTAGGTTTAAGAGGTCCATGATTGTGGGTAGCAGGTCGATTTGACTTCCAGGCTCGTGGATCACGCGAGGGGTGTCGATGCGGCCATCTGCAAGAATGAGAAGGGGTATGTGGTGGTTCTCTTCATATACATAGCGGAGCGGCATGAAATTTTCGCCGTGTTCTCCAAGGGGTTGTCCGTTATCTGCGGTAACAAAAATGATGCTTTTCCGAGAAATTCCTTCCTGTCGGAGTTTGTCGATAAAGCGGCCGAGCATGGCGTCGGTGTAGAAGAATGTTTGCAGGTATCGTTCAGAGAGAGGCGCTTTTGGAATGTGAAACTTGGGAGCTTCGAACTCGGAAGGAACTTGCCAGGGATGATGATTCGATATGGTACATAGCGTCATAAACGTGGGAATTCCCTGCTGATCTTGAGCTTTGATGCGCTGGAGGGAGTAGTCGAAAAGCTGCTCATCATGAACCCCCCAGCTTGTTCTGTGGGAATGAGAGAAATATGCTTCCATCTCTTCATCGCCGGCGAGTTCATCGAAACCATGCTCCTTGAGGTAGTTGCTGGCGTTGAGGAAAACGAGGGAGCCCCCTTTGTGATAAATGGATCGGTATCCATAGGTTTTCAAGATGTTTTGAATGCCAATGAGGGGGTAGAGAGGGTTGACTTCCTGGAGAGAGAGAGGATTTAAATCGGGAGAGATTCCAAATAACGTTCCCAACAGGGAGCGTGATGTTGGAATTCCTGCTGCGTGGAAGTTGGAAAACAAAATCCCTTCTTTTGCGAGGCGGTCAAACTGTGGGCTAGCACCGTAGGGATTCCCCAAACATCCAAGGTGTTTTGCTCCAAACGATTCTAGAGAGATGATGATGACATGGGGACGTTCCTCTTTGTTGATTTTGATGTGGAAGTTTTTCTCTCCTGTGAAGCCTGTGGTCATCTTAAGAAGAGGGTAGTGGGGAGAAATTGTGCGATATTCTTCACACTGCGCTTTAAGGATCCAGGAGTCTCCCCCTTCCAACTCTGTTTTGGCGTGATATTTCGGAGCAAACGTCGAAAGAAAGGAGTCCATCCCTTCTTTGAAGAGGCAGTTGTGATACAGGTACATTCTATTTTTCCACCTTCCCCAAAATCCGACCAGACCCACACCAAAAGATAATACGCTTAATAGAAGCACTTGATAGGAAAAATGTTGAGAGACAATCAAGTCCCGAACAGACCACATAATTGCCACAAAGAGCCCCAGGAAAATAACAATAAATCCTACTGTAGGCCGTATTCCATATTCTATTGCCGAACTCTTAAAATCTTTGAACTCGAGAAGGTACCGGAAAAAGGTGAACTTCATCCGAAAATTCACAACGTACAGAAGAAGTGCATCGATCAGATGATAGACTTGTATGAGTCCCAGAAACAAGGAAAACAGAAGAAAAAATGGGAGGTATGCCGTCAAATGGAACCCATTAAAAAAGCAGAGAAGATGGAGCTGTAGTGTTGCGATAAAGAGGTCTTGAGCAAATCCAATCCCCCATCCTATGAGCCAGAATCGTTGCTCTTTCCGTTTACTCCAGAAGATGATGACTCGCGCAAGTAGAGGAAAGAGGAGAAATCCACATAAAATGATCATTTTCGAATCCTTATGGGCCGTTTAACCTGATTTTTCCCTTTTCCGGCATTAAACGCAAAGGCGCAAAGATTTTTTTAACCTTTGCGTCTTTGCGCCTTTGTGTTTAATTTCCTTTGGACGAAAAGTACGCGTTCGCGATCAGGTTCCATCGAAGTGATTCCTCTTTGTGGTCATCCACAAACTGCTGAATGGCTACGGGAACCATTTTGCTGAAGGCGATGATTTCTTGATCAGTCAACCTGTAGATGACGGCATTTGCGGTTTTTTCGTCAGGGAGAAGACCCCTCAGCTTCTGGAAACACCTGGAAAATTGCCACTGCCTCCACCATAGCCGGCCCAAGGCGAGGGCGAGTAAGCCTAAGGGAAGGGCCTTGAACCACATAGCAGAGCGGTAGGTGCTATACTCTCCTGTGTAGACATACGAGAGGTCTATGAGAAAGACCATGAAAAGTGTTAGGACGAAAAGCAGACTTTCCCATGAGGATTTCACGATGGGACCGAACCATCTTCTAAATTGGGAGGGTGAAGTGCGATAGGCAAGAACCTCTTCGAATTTGGGTTCTTGAAAGGTCATTCTTCCAACGTGTGCAAGCTCATGGGCGGCTAGCTCATCACGATCATACATGTTGAAGTAGCTTGAGGAGGTGCTAAACGCATTTCGTAGCTGCAGGAAAGCGGCGGTGGGGGTATCTTTTGCAATTTGAAAAATCCATACACACCCTCCATGCCAGGGAGTTAGCCTGTAGTTGCTAAAATACAAAGGGATCCACTCGGGAACAATGTCGAAGAGTTGTTCCGTTTTCTGGAACGCCCCTTTGAGGGTATTGTTGTTGGCAGGTGCTTCGGAGCCGAAGGGCGCAAGTTCATCCTCGAGCTTTGTTTTGAGCTGTAGGCAGTATTCTGCTCGTTTTCTATAGTCTTCTTCGCTTTCTTCGGGTCCTGGAACGAGTCCAGCTTGATTCCAGTCTAAGAGTTTTAAGGTCATAGCCGTCCGGGTGTTGTTTCATTTTGAGTTACTGCGTTTATCACCACAGTCCATTGACTCGATTTTCAACATTTAAATTCAGCCTGAAGGGCTGGTATTGCAACAGCCCAGGGCAACGCCCTGGGAGAAGTCGATAAGAAACACAGCAGCCTGTAGGGCTGCCAGAAGGAAAAAGCGTTCTATATAAACCCATAGTCAACAAGAGCGTCATAAAAACCTTCCTTATTCTGGTTTAAACCTGGCAGCCCTACAGGCTGCTGGATCTATTTCAAATCTTTCCCAGGGCGTTGCCCTGGGCTGTTGCACTTTCAGCCTTTCAGGCTG